>CAYLXY010000275.1:2902-3266 GCA_964387405.1 uncultured Clostridiaceae bacterium | reverse complement strand
TTATTCAGAAGGTGAGATTACAGGTAAACCTAAATATATTTTTGAAGGACATGAATTTGGTGGAACTGCAATGGGTTGGGGTAAGAGTACATATATGTATATTGGAGAAATTGTTGAAAATACTTTAGAGGGATCTGGAAGGCTATACGAAAAGCAATCTCTTTTTAGGAAAGTTAATGATGAAATTGATTTCTATGCTGAGGATATTTATGTAATACTTTATGAGGGAGAATTTAAACAAGGTAAATATGATGGTAAGGGTACAATCTATTGGGGAACTTCAGATGAATACGGTGCAGGAATCAAAATTCAAGTACCAGAAGATCGAATTATCAACGATAGACAAAAACTTTTAGTTGGAACA
>CAYLXY010000275.1:0-2892 GCA_964387405.1 uncultured Clostridiaceae bacterium | reverse complement strand
CAATAGCAATAAATATGGTAAGACGAATGATTCGAATATGTGGTCAGATATATCTATACCTGATGATGTAGAATTAGTAGAATAGGCTTGAAAGAATATATTAAACAGCAAGAATAATAAAGTGGGTCCTAATTCAATAATTAAGGAAATAGGAAATTAAAATAAGTAATTGTATCAATATACTGAGAGAACTATAAACATTAATGTATTTGAATTTAAAATTACTAAGAATAGATATTATAATATAGGAGTGATTTAATGGCTTTAACTAATTGTCCTGAGTGTGGAAAGGAAGTAAGTGATCAAGTAGAATCATGTATTCACTGTGGATATCCAATTGTTGAGGGTAACACCAAAGCATATGAAGAAAATAAACATTCAATTAGTTCGGATTTGAATGAAAAAATAGATGGTGTAGGGAATAAAAGATATAAAAGATCTATAACAATTAAATCTATAGTAACAACTAGTATCGCTATAATGGTACTAATAGCATTATTTGTATTTAATAATAATTCATATGCCAAATTTAAAAGGTCATTAAGAGAGGGAAATACGAAAGCTACAATTATGATATTTAATGAAATGAAAAAAGAAGAAGATAAGGATAAGGTAAGGAATTACTTAATAAATGAGACAAATAACATAGAAGAAGATTTTATAAACAACAAAATTAATTATGATGAAGCGGGTAGTTTGTTGCAAGAAATTGAGGATACAGGTATTATTAATCAAGAAGTTAGTAATAAAAAGAAATCAATAGATGAATTATATAAATCAAGAAAGGCATATATCAATGTTGTAAATTATTTTGAAAAAGATGAATTCAAGAAAGTAATTACTGAGGCAGAAAAGATCATAGAAAGAGATAAAGACTACGAATCTGCTAAGGAATATAAGGACAAGTCAATTTTAAAACTTGAGGAGGAAATTATCGCTGGGGCTAAAGAATTAGCTTCAAAAAAAGATTTTATAAAAGCTATAGATTTATTAGAGGATATTAAGGAAATGATTACGGATATAAAGGAGATTGAAACCTTATCAAATAATTATAAAATAGATGCATCAAACTCAATTATCGCTGAAGCCAAAGTAAAATATGAAGCAGGAGAATTTGATGGAGCTTTGGAATTATTAAGAGATAACCAAAAATATTCATCGAATAATAATATTCAGGAAGAAATAAAGATAGTTAATCAAGTAAAAGCAGAAAATAATAAGAGTATTGTTCTTGATATAAAGAATAGAATAATAATTAATTACGATGAAGTTAATAAAGAATATAAAATTGCACCTAAAGGATATAGTACTAGGTATGTCAACATTGGTAGAAACGTAAATATTGAACCTAGGATGCACTTTGATAGTAGTCCTACGTATATAATATGCGTAGGTTTTCAACAAAATGACTGGGTCTTTTTCAAGCAAGTTATTTTTGCAATAGATGATACAAGAGATACATGGGATCTAGATTACTTCTCCAGAGGATCTGAAGTAATTTTTGGGGGCGGCATTGCTGAATGGTACTTAGTTGCACATAGTGAATTGCTTGCAGGATATCATAGTCAGGCTAAGGATATGGCTAAACTAATGGATTCCATAATTAAGTCCAATAATGCAACTATTAGATTCCAGGGGGATGGGTATAGGGATCATACAATAACGAATAAAGAAAAGCAGACAATAAAAGATTTGTGGATGTTATATAGTATACTTGAAGAAGATCCAAGTCTTTTTGAATTATTAAAGTAGAATACGAATAAAGTAGAATATGAAATAATGGAATACCAGTCTAATATGCCAAAATATACTTAACAAACCCTATACATTCTTAAGTGTTGTAACTTACTTAATTTTACGCAAGCTATAAAATATCCTTTTGCTAGAAGGATATTAGTAAAATAATAATATATAAAGCTACTGGGACTGGAATGGATAAAAAATTCAAAAACAAGCTATGCAGCCTGAATAGAGCGAAACTGAACTATATAAAATGCCTAAATTGAAAGTTTTTGGATATATGTAACTATATAAAAAGAAGAATAGGAGTAGAAATTACTGCTATTAAATCCAAGATTATAATTTTAAACAAAGTTATAAATTTTAAATAAGTATGCAGGGTAAGAAGGTGAATTTCATGTATATCCTAAACAAATTTGGTCTAAGTATAGAAGTACTAGAATCTTTATCATACAAATCCGAATTAGAAATTAGCTTTAAGAGATCTCTAGGAAGATTTAGTAAAGATAAAATCATAGTAGATATAAATAAAGCAAGGTTATGGTATAACCAGCAAAATATAATTGATAGCCTGGCAATAGACTCAAGAATAAAAAGTATAGGCTCAGCAATGATAAAATTTGATAAGTATTATCCAAATGTAAATTTTTCTAGTGTATTTAATGATATCCTAGGTTTCAGAGCAGTGTGTACTGATTATAATTAAGTGCTTGAATTAGAACTGGAAAAGAATATTAGAATAGTAGATATGTCAAAAGGAAAAGTTAATGATGATGGATATCGAGGAATTCATGTATATTACCAAAAAGATAACTTCCATTATCCTATAGAAATCCAGCTAAATACGTATTATGACAGGCAATTTAATGATTGGTTACATGTCAAATTTTACAAAAGAGGATACGATAATAAACTGGGTCAAACCTTGCGCAAACAATATGAAGATGGTAAAATAAAAACAAGAAAAGAATTTGAGGAGGTGCTGAAGTATGTGTTATCTAATTGCTAAAAGGTTCAACAAATCAGGTAGTATTGCATTAAAAACAGTTAGAGGCAGGGAATTAGCCCACTTTGTTGATAGGTTTCAAGAAAAAATAGGATATGATATTCAATTAGTTACTATAACTAGGCCTTCAGCATATGGAGAATATG
>CAYLXY010000274.1:0-3276 GCA_964387405.1 uncultured Clostridiaceae bacterium | reverse complement strand
AAAAAGTTCTTAATTATAATCAACAGTCTTCTCAGGAGCCTTAAATTAAACAAATTTTATAATCATAATCGCTTTAAATATTCTAATTCTTTTTTAGTTAAATATCTCCAGTTTCCAACTTCAAGATTTCCAACATTTATTTTACCCATCTTGATTCTTTCTAATTCTAAAACTGGGTGTCCTATTGCATTACACATTTTTCTAACTTGACGATTTCTTCCTTCTGTAATTGTTATTTCAAGGAAAGAAAAACCATTAAATTCTTTAAGGATCTTTATTTTAGCTGGTGCACTAATGTAATTATCTATTTTTAAACCATTTTCAAAATTAGTCAATTTTTCTTTAGTTGGAGTTCCTTTAATTTTTGCTATATATACTTTTGGAACCTCAAACTTAGGATGTGTTAATTTATATGTTAAGTCTCCATCATTAGTAAGTATAAGAAGTCCTGATGTATTATAGTCTAATCGTCCAACTGGAAATATACGATAGGATAAATTCACTAAATCAACAACCTTTTTTCTATTAAACTGTTCATGTACTGTAGTAACATATCCTTTAGGTTTATTTAATAAAATATAAACTTTTTCCTCTTCTAAAACTACTTTTTTATTATCTACAGTAACTTGATCAGTTTCAGGATTTACTTTTGTACCCATTTTAGTAATTACATTGCCATTAACTTTAACTCTGCCACTACTAATAAATTCCTCACTTTTTCTTCTTGAAGCAACACCACAAAGAGCTAGGAACTTTTGTAATCTCATATAGTTCACCTCATCTTTTGTTACTACTTCTATTTTAATCTTTCTGAATAAATATTCAATAGATTTAATTTTTCTAATCTTTTTTCAATAAGATTTTTATCTATAGTATACAGATCAAGCTCTTTCATACGTTTAAAATAGCTTGAACCTGCAAATGTAAATCTTTCTTTTAACCCATCTTTAGTTATAATCCTTTCATTTGCATATGCTATTATATCACCTGAAGCTATAGTTCTTGGTAATTGTAAAAGTGGTATACCCAAGAAAGACCTAATACTATTATGCCCTGCCAGACTTCCAGTTACAATAGCTTCTGTATGACCCACAAAAAGTCCAGATTTTTCTCCTGCACAAAATAGATTCTTTATTCCATTTACACTCATATTATTATCCCTTGGTGCTATAGATAAGTAGCGTACAGAATTACCCATCCCGCCTGAATAAGGGTCTTCATATTTTGCATTTTCAAAACCCTTGAGCTTTCTAAGCTTATCTAAAGGATAAAATGGGGCCATAAGTTTAGCATGACCTGTATCTAATAATATTATATTTTCTGCATACTCTTTTAAAGCATATTGCTGACAAACCTTAATGTCAAGTTTATTCATATTAATATCTTCCATAGGAACTTTAACAATTACAACTCCTTTTTCATTTAGTTCCTCAATTATTTCTTTAGATAATGAATCTTTATTTAGTTTGCAAGATCCACTAAATGCACCAACTTCTCCATTTGCCCTTTGTCCCAAAATATCCTCTACTCCAGCTCTTTGACTTAAACTTATTCTTGGTCCAAAAGATGGGCATCTTAAGACACACATCGAACAGCCATTACCGTATTTTCTGCAATTACCCATAGGTCCTGCAGAACCTGTAGTTTCGATAAATACATCTCCTTCAAATATAGACTTATCATGAAGTTTAATACCCATAATTGTATCTTGGTTTTTAATTACATCTGTCACTCTATGTTGAAAATATAAATTTATTCCCATACTTTCTATTAATTTTCTAACTTGAGATTCTATAATTGCTACATCATATAAACTAGAATGCTTATGGCCTGGAAAATCTAAGTTTTTATGTCTTGAACAACTATCTGTTATCTCAAATAATTCTGGTGCTCCTAATAGAGCAGTTTCTTCTGTAGCAGTATATCTCCCGTTATTTCTCATAATTCCTCCGGCGTTTCCTAATCCTAAAAGCATATCTGTTCTCTCAAAAAGATGTACGTCTCCTCCTGCTTTTTTAGCAGTAATTGCAGCAGCACATCCTGCCCATCCGCCACCTATAATTATAATTTTAGCCATTCTTATGTCCCCCTTTACTATCTATATCCTTTGAGCTTTACAAGTTTTAATCCATAGTCCATTTTCATCTTTTATGGCACAAGATCCACAAATTCCTTCGCCACAACAAATTACATTATTATTAGTTGTAACAAATTTCACATTATTTATTTCTTTAATACTCTGAATAACCTTGCCTTGTAATGTGTCCGATCCTCCTATGAAGACTAAGTCATAATCATTTTTCTTCATGAGTTCTTTTAAAAAAATAGCAACTTCATCTGATGTCATATCTATCTCTTTTATAAAATCCACATCAAAATATTCTTCAATAAAATTATGTTCATAAGGTCTTTTATTAACAATAATATCTACAGTATTATTATTGTTTAACAATTGTTTTATAGGCAAGATTGCAGGTGCTTGTGCTATACCCCTAGCTAAAACTAAGGAGCGACTGTTTTTTGTAGTTTTAAGAAAATTTAATCCAAATATACCGTTCCAATAAGGTCCTCTAATAATTAAAGTATCTCCATGGTTAAAGACATTTTTAGTTTTTACTCCTCGAACTTCTATAGCTATTTTTATAATAGATTTTTCCTCATCACAATCCATAATTGACATTGGTGTATCAAAAAAATAATCCTTATGTTTATTTCTTATAAAAACATATGACCCGGGTTGTTTTAAAGCTCTAGCCATATATTTTGTAACCCTTATAGATAAAATAATAACCTTATCAATAATCTTACTGTCAACTATGGGATATTCCTCTGGTTTTCGAGTATCTCTTTTTTGATTTTCTAAAAAATGAAACTCATCATAGATACATACTCCCATCCAATTACAATCACAATAATTTTTTCCCTGTAATTGAGTGCATATAATACAACTATTTTCCTCCGCTAAATAACAAGGACAATAGTCGCTGCCTGCATCCACACATTCCCATTGTTTAAAACTCATAAAATCCCTCCTTTATATCTAGTTTAAATTTACTTGTTTTTTATATAATTTAAAGCAAGTTTCATGACTTAGAATTTTTCTCTTTAATTTATATCATCTTTAGTCTCACATTTAAAAATTTCATTATATTATTATCATATTTAATCAATAACATTGTGTTACTAATTTTTCATAGTATCTTCCTCAGTTCTATATTTGTTTAAAAGCAAATGTGAATTTATAACAATAAAAAAGATTTCTAATATAAGTTGTTA
>CAYLXY010000273.1:0-3276 GCA_964387405.1 uncultured Clostridiaceae bacterium | reverse complement strand
AATATTTACTATAAATGAAAAAAAAACATTGGAAGAAAGAGAGTATAATCCACATACTATAGCAGGATATTTTGCGGCTAAAGAAGCAGTATCTAAAGCATTAGGTACTGGAATAAGAAATATGAGCTGGAAGGACATAGAAATATTAAATAATTCTTTAGGAAAGCCTTATGTAAAATTACATAATAATGCTAAAGATCTAGCATATAGCATGAATATAGATAAAATATTAGTTTCTATATCCCATAGTAAAGAAAATGCTATTGCTCAAGCTATAGCTATTTAACAAGATTCATAGAGTGTTTTACAAAGGCTTAGCTCTTATTTTTAATTTCTAAATAAAGGAGGAAATTCCATGAAGAATATTAGAACGAAGTTAATAGCATATTTTGGAATAATAACTTTATTATCTAGTCTTTTTATGGGCTTAGTAGGGGTTTCTACTAATAATAAATATATAAGCAATATAAAAAATCACTTATTAAGAAGTCATGTTGAAAATAACATGGATTTAGCAATGAAATATCTCCGTAGTTTTTATGGTCCCTTGCAACAATGTAATGGAGCTTTATGCGACAGAGATGGTAATATAATAGAAGGTAGAACTGAAATGGTAGATTCTATATTAGAAGATTTAGGGGATAAATCTACTATTTTTATTAAAGATAGAAATGATTTTAAAAGAATTTCTACAAGCATAATATCTGAAGATGATGAAAGGGCAATAGGTACATATTTAGGTACTAACCATAGTGCCTATGAAACAATAATGAAAGGTGAATTATATGTAGGTGAAGCAGATATATTAGGGGACAATTATTATACAGCCTATCAACCTTTAAAAGATGATAATAACAATATAATAGGAATATTATTTGTAGGTACCCCAACTAAAGCATTAGATAATATTATACAAATACATGATGAAAAAATGGATAAAATTAACATACTAATCATTGCATTAAGGATTATTTCATTAAGTGTACTAATTGCATTAGCTAGTATATTATTATTAGGTAGAAGGCTTACTAATGAGGATGATGACAAACTGGAAAGTTTATGTAGGAACAAAGATGAACTTGTAAATGCTAGTAAACCAATAATAAGCTCCTATAATAACCTAACAAATTCAATTAAAGATATAGATAATATACTAGAGGAGATAGGATCTTTTTCAAAAGAGCTTTCAAATACCTCTGAGCATTCATTGGAACAATTAAAAAAACTTACAGAAGAACTAAATCGATTTGTAGAAAAATTTGAAGTTAAATAAAAAATTATTATGAAATTAACAGCTTAAATAATAAAGACACAAGAATATCTTATTTGACTAAATAAAATAAAGGTAAATAAGGGGTATAAAAATGATTGCAGAAAAAGACATAAGACCTGTATGGGCAGAAATTGACTTAGATAAAATAAAACATAATATTAAAGAAATAAGAAATATAGTTAAGAAAGATACTATGATATGTGCTGTTGTAAAGGCAGATGCTTATGGTCATGGTGCAATAGAAATTAGTCATGTGCTACTAAAAAATGGTGTAGACCGTCTTGCTGTGTCAACCTTAGGGGAAGCAATACAACTAAGAAATAATGGTTATACACTAGCAACTATTATGGTTTTAGGCTATACACCAGTGGAACATGGAGGAGCAATAATAGATAATAATATTATTCAAACTGTCTATACTTACAATCAAGCATTATATTTTTCTAATCTTGCAAAAGAAAAAAATAGGAATATGACTATACATATAAAATTAGATACTGGAATGTCTAGATTAGGTTTTCAACCAGATGTCCAATCTTTAAGGGATATAAAAGAAATATTTAAACTACCTAATTTAATAATTGAAGGTATATTTACACACTTGGCTACAGCAGATGAAAAAAACAAAGATTATACTTATAAACAATTTAATATATTCATGGATTTTGTTAATCAGATTGAAAAAGAAGGACATTCAATACCAATAAAACATATTTCCAATAGTGCTGCAATTATAGATTTACCTGAAATGAACCTAGATATGGTCAGGCCTGGTATAATACTTTATGGTCTATATCCGTCTAATGATGTTGATAAGGAAAAGATTAAGTTGAAGCAGGTAATGGAGCTAAAGGCTAGGGTTTCTCATGTAAAAACTTTATCAAGAGGACATAGTATTAGTTATGGATTGAGATATACTACAGATAGCAGTGAGAAAATAATTACTATTCCTATTGGATATGCAGATGGATATACAAGAATCTTATCTGGAAAGGCAGAAATCATTGCAAAGGGAAAAAAGATACCAATTGTAGGTAGTATTTGCATGGATCAATGTATGGCAAATGCTACGGGTTTGCATATTGAGAGTGGAGATGAAGTAGTATTATATAGTAGCAATAAAGAAAGTGGTATTACTATAAATGATATTGCTAATAAAATCGGAACAATTAATTATGAAATTATATGTATGTTAGGAAAAAGGGTCCCTAGAGTATATTTGGAAAATAATAACCTTTTACATATTAGAGACAATTTGCTAATATAGAGGTATAGATTTTTGTGGATAAGTATAATTTTCTTATAATTATGAAAGACTTATACTACCATGGGATTTTCCTTCAAAATATTTAGGAGGTGCGAGATGGCTGAATCAAAACGGATTATGATAAGCCTTCCTGATAGTCTTTTAAAGGAAGTGGATAATATTGTTTCTATGGAAAAAATAAATCGAAGCCAATTTATTCGCGAGGCAATGAAGTTGTACATTAGGGAGAGAAATAAAATGGAATTAAGAGAGCAGATGAAAAAGGGTTATCAAGAAATGGCATCTATTAATTTGGCGCTGGCTGAACTAGGATTGAGCTCGGATACTTCCTCATTAGAAACCTATGAGGCACAGATGGCGGAGTGTGAATAGGGTGATTATTAGAAGAGGAGATATATACTATGCGGATTTAAGTCCTGTCATAGGATCAGAGCAAGGGGGGATTAGACCAGTATTAGTAGTTCAAAATGATATTGGCAATCGCTACAGCCCAACAATTATAATAGCAGCCATTACTTCGCAAATTAACAAGGCTAAGCTACCAACCCATGTTGAAATTAAGGGTATTGATTATGGATTGCCTAAAGATTCTGTTTTGTTATTAGAACAAATTCGAACAATAGATAAAAGACGATTGGAGGAAAAAATCGGTCATGTAGCAGAGGATATACTTGAGAAAGCAAATGAAGGTTTATTGATTAGTCTTGGTTTAATAGATTTTTAAGGATATTTTTGT
>CAYLXY010000272.1:0-3277 GCA_964387405.1 uncultured Clostridiaceae bacterium | reverse complement strand
AAAGGGTAAAGTTTGTATAAAATAAAATTTACTCTTCTATTATATAGACTCTCTAATCAATACTGTTTACATATATTATTTCATCATATTCTTCTGCATATCTAATTCTTTGAATATCTAGCTCTAATTTATCACCAATGCCTTTATATCTCATAGTTCTTGTATGAAGGCTTTTTTCACTATCTTTCGTTGAAAACTGTTCATCATAAATAGTTTCTTGAAGTTCATATTTCTCTCCATCTATTAATAAACTAACATTAGTTAAAACAGTTCCCATGTCTGTTGTAAAGCTTATATATGTGTTTTCATTATCTTCATATATATCATTTATTATTATATCCTCTTCCAGTACTTTAACTTCAAGAGTATTATTTCTATCTAATTGAATTAACTCATCAACATCTTGATCTACTGAAAGACTTACTAATCTTAGCTCTATTTTACTGGTCCCAGCAGGAAGTGCATCAAAACCTATTTCAAATGTAGAACCTTTATGATCTGATGACCTAGAGCTTCTTGTGCTTGTAAGCTTTCTTTGGTCAGCGTATATTTCAAAGTTTATTTCATCTATATACATTCTATTATCTCTAAAATAATCTACAGCAAATTCAAATATGTTTTGGATATTGCCTTTTACTACAGTTGCTGTTGGAGATGCAGTCATACTATCTACTCTTATACTTCTATTTCCCAGTTTGATTTTCTTATTAATATTAAAGTTTATACTTTTCCCTACAGCTTGATTTCTATCTAATTTAAATTTTATTTGGCCTCTTTCATAGTCACCATTGTCATGACTAAAGCTTACATCAATAGTAATCTTATTCTCATAAAACTTAGGAGCATGGTGTGTTGTAGTTACCCAGCTAATAGAGTTTCCATCACTACTATAAGTCCCTGAGCCACTTTGTGAGAAACCTCTAATGTTAACATTCACATCATCATACATAGCTTTTCCACTTTCATCACTAATTGTATAGAATGTTACTAAATTGTTGTCATCTAGCATTACACCGTCTAAGACTACTTCTACACCATTTCTAAAAGTATATGATTTATCAATTATTTGGCCTTTGCCCATTTCATTTAACTCTCGTAAGGTTCCGCTCATAACATTGTCATATCCTATTATTTTCTTAGCATAAAAAGCTAAAGTATCCATATTATAGCTTAGTAAGAATACTAGGATCACAATTGCTGCTGTTCTTAAATAGGGTCTCTTTTTATTTTTAACTGATGAGTTATCTAATGCAGCTCTCAATCTATCTTCCATATTATCTGCTATCTCTAGATTATCGAATTTTTCCTTCTCTTCTTGTAACATTCGCTCTAACTTATCCATAATATTCACCTCCAAGAGCTTCTCTTAGTTTACTGATACCAGCATTTAATCTTGACTTAACTGTGCCAAGTGGAATTTTAAGGGTTTGACTTATACTTTCATAATCATAGTCTAAATAATACCTAAGCTTTATAACTTCCTGATGCTTTAAACTTAAAGTGGATAAGTATTTATTTATAACTATCTTATCCCCAGGATCATCAAAGTCTTCAACAATTGTATCTTCTTCTATTTCCCCTTGTAGTATTAGTTTTCTATTCTTTTTTAACTTAGCCTTACAGGTATTCACTAAAATTGTTTTACTCCATGAATAAAAAGCTTCATCTTTTTTTAGCTTAGTAATATTGTCATAAAGTATTACTATCATATCCTGTAGTGCATCTAATGCATCATATTCATTTTTCATATATAGAAAAGCCAATTTATAATAATCAGACTTCTCTGCCATTATAAGGCTTAGTAAAGCTTCTTTATTGCCCTTTTTAGCTTTTTTTATAAGTTCATTTACTTCCACTTAACCACCACCTTTAGATACTTCTATATATATGAGTATTACCCAAAGGAAAAAGTTCAAATAATAAATGTTTTTATTGCACAAATTATATAAAGATGATAAATTAATATAGTCTTAAATATTTTGAGAGTGTTTCCTTGGGACCCACTAAAAAAATCAAGGGAGTGATATTGTGATTAGATACAGTAGGATTTTAGAAAAGAATCCTCGTGAAATTGTCCTATTAAAATCGCGCCCATGTACATGGGCGCTTTGTTCTTTTTGCGATTATATTGATGATAATTGCACTGAGGAAGAAGCTATGATTGAATTTAATTATCATGTTTTACAAAATGTAAATGGGGAATTTAAAAAATTAGAGGTTATAAACTCTGCAAGTGTATTTGAATTGCCTAAGGAAAGCTTACAAGATATAAAAGACATAGTATTAGAAAAGGGCATTGAAGAATTATATTTTGAAAGTCACTATAGCTATAAACATAGGCTTGAAGAAATAAAAGATTATTTCCCAGGAATTAGTGTGAAATTCAAGTGTGGAATTGAAACATTTGATTATGATTTTAGAAATAAGTATTTGAAAAAAGGAGTTAGTTTTGAGAGTCCTGAAGAGGTAGCTGGATATTTTGATATCATTTGTTTATTGGTGGGAATAAAAGGTCAGACTAAGGAAATGATTACAAATGATATTGATATATTAGTGAAACACTTTAAGAGAGCTTGTATCAACATCTTTATTGATAATACAAGTGAAGTAAAAGCTGATCCTGAACTTATAGATTGGTTTAAAAATGAGTATTCATATTTAGAGGCTATGGATAATATTGAAATACTATGGAACAATACGGATTTTGGGGTAGGTGAAGATGATGAAAACTAAGGAACTTGTTAAAGGAGCAGTAGTCACAGCTCTTTATGCCTTGCTTACTATGGCATTGCCAGCATATGGTCCATTGCAGTTTAGATTGTCTGAAATAATGACTCTATTAGCATTCTATAATCCATTTTATGTATTACCACTTACTTTAGGATGTGCCATTGCTAATATATCAAGTCCTTTTGGAATAGTTGATGTGATTTTTGGAAGTTTGGCTAGTTTTTTAGCTTTAACAAGTATTAGTAAAACTAAGAATATATATATAGCTAGTATTTGGCCAGCATTTTTTAGCTTTATAATTGGGCTTGAAATAATGTTTTTCTCTAGTGTCCCAGTTAACTTCTTTTTAGTATCAGGTCAGATTATGCTTTCAGAATTAATAGTTGTAACTGTAATTGGAGTGCCTATTATGAAAGGCTTGATGAAAAATGAATTTTTTAATAGATTGATTATGGATATATAAGGCTAAAAGTGGATGGTTTTAATAAAAATGATAAAAGGGGTCGGTTCCCTTTTATCATTTCCAATTAATTTTTCATATTTTTGG
>CAYLXY010000271.1:0-3287 GCA_964387405.1 uncultured Clostridiaceae bacterium | reverse complement strand
ATATCATGTGGATTTGTCATTACGCGTACACCTCCTCCACTTTTTGAACAGCATCTTTAGTAATAATAAATTTATCATATTTTAAAATATCATATACATTCAATGTGTTAACCAATGCTATTTGAACTCCCGGAATATTTTGTGCAGACTTAGTAAGTGCATCATTTTTTTCATTCGTTATAATAAGAACTTTTTTGTCCACATTTAAATTTTTCAGGATGTTTACCATTTCTTTTGTTTTTGGCATTTCTATGTTTAATTCATCTAATACTATCATTTCGTTGCTATTTACCTTTGAAGTAAGTGCAGATTTCATAGCTAATCTTCTTACTTTTTTAGGAAGTTTATAGCTGTAATCTCTTGGTTTTGGTGCAAATGTCATACCTCCACCAACCCATAATGGTGAACGAATACTTCCTGCACGGGCCCTACCTGTTCCTTTTTGTCTCCAAGGTTTTCTTCCACCACCTCTTACTTCAGCTCTTGTCTTTGCTGATTGGGTTCCTTGTCTTTTATTTGCTAGTTGATTTTTTACAACCTCATACAAAACATGTTCATTTACTTCCACTCCGAAAACGTTAGCATCTAGTTCAATTTCACTAACCTGCTCTCCTGAAACATTATATATAGCTATTTTAGGCATTTCACATCCTCCTTCCTCTTGCCAGATTATTTACCTTGCTTTACAGTTTCATTAATTGTTACTAAGCCTTTTTTAGGCCCTGGCACTGCACCTTTAACAATTAACAAGTTTCTCTCAACATCTATTTTAACAACCTCAAGATTTTGAACAGTTACCTTTTCATTACCCATTTGACCTGGTAATTTTTTACCTTTGAATACTTTACCTGGATAAGCAGCTGCTGCCATAGCACCTGGTGTTCTGTGATGTCTTGATCCATGACTCATATACCCTGTACTGTGATTATGTCTTTTAACAACTCCTTGAAATCCTTTACCTTTAGAAACTCCAGAAATATCAACCTTGTCTCCTTCTGCAAATATATCTGCTTTTAACTCTTGACCAGGAGTAAACCCTTCTGTATCTTTTGCTTTGAATTCTTGTAATACTCTTTTTGGAGTAATACCTGCTTTGTTAAGATGACCTTTTTTTGGTTTGTTAAGGTTTTTTTCTTTAATATCCTCATAACCTACTTGTAGGGCATTGTATCCATCTGTTTCTGTAGTTTTAATTTGTGTTACAACATTTGAAGCAACATCAATTACTGTTACTGGAATAACAAGGCCAGTTTCATCAAATATTTGGGTCATACCTATTTTTCTTCCAATTAAACCTTTCATATTTACACCTCCTATTAATCTTACAGCGGATTAGCTTAAGCTAATCATACTAAGATAGGACAAATCCATCTCTTTATCTTAGTTTTTCTAAGTTTATAACTTAATTTCTATGTCAACTCCAGCTGGTAGATCTAATCTCATTAATAAGTCTACAGTTTTTGGTGTTGGACTCAAAATATCAATTAATCTTTTATGTGTTCTCATTTCAAATTGTTCTCTAGCATCTTTATATTTGTGAACTGCTCTTAGAATGGTTATTATTTCTTTCTCTGTTGGTAATGGTACTGGACCAGATACCTCTGCACCACTTCTTTTAGCTGTTTCAACAATTCTTTCAGCAGATTGATCTAATACATTATGATCGTATGCTTTTAACCTGATTCTGATTTTTTGACTGCCTTCTTTAGCCATTTAATTTCCCTCCTTCTACATCGTACGCTATTTCTTTTACGCACGACTCAGACCACGATACACTGTCCCGGGTGTGTTGACATTCTAAAAAATAAAAAATAGGACAATTAGGTCTTGTCGCCCGATTCTTGATCAAGACATGCTCTGTGAAAATTTCCCCTCTGGGCAACCTTTCACTTCATCGCTATTATAGACACTAGTCTAGTTTATAATAAATCACTACTTAATTCAAGCTTTTTTTGTGTTTTTATTAAATTATTTTCACAAACATGTAAATTTAGAAGAAGAGATATCCCTTCTTCTAAATTTATCATATAAAATCAGTTATTTAATTATTCAATA
Organism: uncultured Clostridiaceae bacterium; assembly: GCA_964387405.1. Taxonomy (GTDB): domain Bacteria; phylum Bacillota; class Clostridia; order Peptostreptococcales; family Natronincolaceae; genus JAAZJW01. The sequence continues at coordinate 1,232 of CAYLXY010000271.1, read as the reverse complement.
ATAGTAGCTACTACTCCTGCTCCTACTGTTCTTCCACCTTCACGAATAGCAAATCTTAGTCCTTCTTCTATTGCGATTGGGTGAATTAGTTCTATTTCCATTGTAACGTTATCTCCTGGCATTACCATTTCCATTCCTTCTGGTAATTTTGTTGCTCCTGTTACGTCTGTTGTTCTGAAATAGAATTGTGGTCTATATCCATCAAAGAATGGTGTATGTCTTCCACCTTCTTCTTTTTTAAGAACATAAATTTCAGCTGTGAATTTTGTATGGGGTTTTATTGTTCCTGGTTTAGCTAATACCTGACCTCTTTGGATTTCTTCTCTTTGAATTCCTCTTAGGAGGATTCCTACGTTATCTCCTGCTTGTGCTTGGTCTAGTAGTTTTCTAAACATTTCTACTCCTGTTACTACTACTTTTCTTGATGTTTCTTCGATTCCTACTAGTTCTACTTCGTCTTGTACTTTTATTATTCCACGCTCTACTCTTCCTGTTGCTACTGTTCCTCTTCCTGTTATTGAGAATACGTCTTCTACTGGCATTAGGAATGCTTTGTCTGTATCTCTTACTGGTTCTGGAATGTATGCATCTATTTCCTCAAATAGTTCTACTATCTTATCTCCCCATTCACTTTGTGGGTCTTCTAATGCTTTTAATGCTGATCCTCTTACTATTGGTGTGTCATCTCCTGGAAACTCATAAGCATCTAGTAATTCTCTTACTTCCATTTCTACTAGTTCTAATAGTTCTTCGTCATCTACCATGTCACATTTATTTAAAAATACTACTATATATGGTACTCCTACTTGTCTTGATAGTAGTATATGTTCTCTTGTTTGTGGCATTGGACCGTCTGCTGCTGATACTACTAGGATTGCTCCGTCCATTTGTGCTGCTCCTGTTATCATGTTCTTTACGTAGTCAGCATGACCTGGGCAGTCTACGTGAGCATAGTGTCTGTTTTCTGTTTCGTATTCTACGTGAGATGTAGAGATTGTTATTCCTCTTTCTCTCTCCTCTGGTGCCTTGTCTATTTTGTCATAGTCCATTACTAGTCCTGTTGAATATCTTTGGTTTAGTACTGTTGTAATTGCTGCTGTCAACGTTGTCTTACCATGGTCTACATGACCTATTGTTCCAATATTAATATGTGGCTTATTTCTTTCAAATTTTGCTTTACCCATTTTCTTAAATCCTCCCTATTAAAAAATATTTTTAGTATTTTTTACATG
>CAYLXY010000270.1:0-3292 GCA_964387405.1 uncultured Clostridiaceae bacterium | reverse complement strand
AATAGAATCTTTTTTATCATTAACATAGCAACCACACACCTTAGTGAAAGTAGAATCATCCTTTTTAAAACGTCTTCTTAATTCAAGTATATCTTTTTTTCTCATACATAAATCTCCTCTATCTAATTTTTTCTATTTGTAGATATTAATTAATATAGTATCATTTCTAAGTATAGTATTCTTTTCATATTAGTTAAAGGTTTTATTAACTTATAAATAAAACTTAAAAACTTATTTATAAGAATAAGCTTATGATAACTGAGAATTAGCTGTCAGAAATGTATTCATTATTAACCCAGAGGGAATAATTAGAGCAATACTTATATATCCATTATCAAATGGAAGATATATTCCTGAAATAGTAAGACTATTAACAGCACTTCAATTAAGCGATAGAGAAAAGGTTGCAACTCCAGCAGGTTGGTTACTAGGAGACCCTGTGGTAGTACCTTTACCTACAAGCTATGATGAGCTCTTTGAAAGAGTGAATTGTGGTGAATATGATTGTATGTCTTGGTATTTATGTTATAAAGATATATAATAGTTAGAAGAGAAAAACTTTACAATAGATGAGGTGTAGTATGAAAGCAAAAGTTAAGTTTTATCAGGATGCGAATGGCAAGGATTTAAAATTTGCCATAATTGTGGCTAAATATAAAAATAAATGGATTCTTGGTAAACATAAAGAAAGATCAACCTATGAATTTCCTGCTGGACATAGAGAAGACGGGGAAAATATATTTGATACTGCCAAACGAGAATTACAGGAGGAAACAGGAGCTGTAGAATTTAAGATTGAACCTATTTCAGTATATTCGGTAATAGAAAAAGATCCTATAAGTAACAAGATAAGGGAAGCTTTTGGAATGTTATTTTATGCAGAAGTTTATTCTTTTAATGATAGATTAGAATATGAAATTGAAAAGATCGAGTTTTTCAAAAATATGCCAAAAAATCTAACATATCCAGAAGTTCAACCTTGTTTATATAAAAAGATAATTGAAATAAAGGGGAAAGAATAAGTATTATTTATATAAAAGATGCTTTAAAGAAATATGAGCAAAGACAGAGTCTGTATAAATAGTATAATAACAAATATGGGCGATTACGTTTCGCCCATATTTTAATAGTTAATATCTGCCTCTTAGTATATTAAAAACTTCTTCAGGTGTTTTACCATTAGCCTCTACTACGGGAGAACCAGTTCTAAAATTATCAGCTTTCCCCATAGACCCTTCATCCATGTTAGATACAACAACAGCATCATAATTAAAGGATTGTACATTAGTAGCAGCAGAATTACTTATTTTATCAACTTCGTATCCAGAATTTTCAAGAAACTCAATATATTCATGTAATGAATCTTCTACAGCAACTCTCTTATCCATTAAATCACCTCCAATTTTACTATTAATTATTGTAACCATATTTATATTTTTTTATCCTATGTGCTACAATTTTACAATAGTAAAACAATGAAGTGTTTTAATTAAGCACTTGTAATATCATAACCTTCTTTATGCATTTCTTCAATAATTTCTGCAATATGTTTATGGCCATTAGTTTCAACAGTCACTTCAAGTTGGACATCTAAAAAACGATCTGAATTTTTAAATTGATTGTGGCCTAATTTAACAACATTAGCATTTAACCTAGCAAGTATCTCGGAAATTTTTAAAAGTTCTCCAGGTCTATCTACAAGATTTACAGTAAAACCAAATATACGACCTCTATTAATAAGTCCCTTATCTATTAAGGATGATATGGTTAGTACGTCAATATTACCACCACTTATTAAACAGGCAATTTTTTTCTTTTTTTCTTTAATCTTTTTAAGTGCTGCAAATGGCATTACTCCTGCATTTTCTCCAATTAACTTATGTCGTTCTAAAATAATTAAGAAAGCCTCCATTATATCAAAATCTGATACAGTTATTATTTCATCTACAAAATCTCTAATAAAGGGAAAAGTTATAGATCCAGGATTTTTAACAGCGACGCCATCTGCAATAGTATAAAGATTATCTAGAGAAACAACCTTGTTTTGGGCTATGGACATTTTCATACATTGGGCACCGTCAGGTTCTACTCCTATAATTTTAATATTTGGATTTATCATTTTAGCCGCAATCGCTATACCACTTATCAACCCTCCTCCACCTATAGGAACTATTATACAATCTAAATCTGGTATTTCTTCTAAAATTTCTAAAGCTATAGTTCCTTGACCTTCTATAACATCCAGATCATTAAATGGATGAACAAAAATATAATCATTTTCTTCTTTTAATCTGAAAGCTTCTGTATATGCTTCATCATAACAATCTCCATGTAATACTACTTTTGCTCCTAATTTTTTTGTAGCTTCTACTTTTATAAGGGGTGTTGTGCAAGGCATAACTATAGTAGCTTCAACACCTAATTTGTGAGCCGCATAGGCAACTCCTTGTGCATGATTACCTGCAGATGAAGCAATTAATCCTTTTTTCCTATCTTCCAGTGGCATCTTTGAAATCTTATTATATGCACCACGAATTTTAAAAGCCCCAGTAGTTTGTAAATTTTCTGGTTTTATATAAATTTCATTATCAAATTCTTTACTAAAGTCATTACTATATATCATTTTAGTCTCTTGTATAACACTCTTTAATCGATTTTGAGCTTCTAAAAAATTGAAATCATTGTTAGATACTTCAGACTTTGCTAATACTCCCATAACTTTAACCTCCATTTTTCCATTTTTAAAATGTATGTTTCACGCAGTCTCGCAACCTTAATTTACTCCGTAGGAATATAATCAGGAGTGCCTGTGGTGCAAATTTGGTCCTAACGGACACTCATATCATAAACTTAAATTAGGGTTGGTCCTAACGGACAGCCGGCTGCGTTTGACCTACCATCGATTTGTTTCACAAATCGGGTTAGGTCATAAAAAAAAGCCCACCCTTGAAAATATATATTTTCAAGGGCGAGCATTACTCGCGGTACCACCCTGATTGTACTCAAAACAAATGAATACCTCTTCGGTTCAAACAAACCTAAGTCCTTAACGAGACTAGTCGGTATCTTTTACTAAGCAACTGTTCAAAGATACAGCTCAAGAGTGATTTGTATATTATTCACAGTACTGGTTTTCAGCAAGCACCAGCTCTCTAAGACTGCTTAAGATAATATACCTTCTCTTTCATTGCAATAACAAACTTTTAATTTGCTTGAAATAATATCAGACCATTAAAAAAATGTCAAGTAAAATATTTCAAAAAACTATTTTAAATAATATATGTTAAATTAC
>CAYLXY010000269.1:0-3292 GCA_964387405.1 uncultured Clostridiaceae bacterium | reverse complement strand
TTTTTTTTGCTGAGAATCCAGAGTATCCATTTCCCAAAAATACTTTTCTTATTTACATGCACAGTAGGGACAGGTTCCAATGACTATTATTTATTAACGATTTATAAACCACAGGGACAGTACGTAACCACAAGGACGGTTCCCATGGCTTATTATCAACTCCTTTCCATTAGAATTGCTTATGTAGATTTTAAAGGAGGTAGAGACTGGGATGAATAATGTTAAGAAGATTTTAGATAAGCAAAGTGTATTTTATGAAACTGGTAAAACAAAAGAAATGAGTTATCGAATTGAAAATCTTAAATTATTATACAAAGGGATTAAAAAACATGAAAATCAAATATTGAAAGCCTTAAAATCAGATTTAAATAAATCAGATTTTGAAGGATATGCAACAGAAATAGGTATGGTCCTAGAAGAAATAAATTTTATGTTAAAACATATGAAAAGTCTTCTAAGAGTCAAAAGAGTGAGAACTCCCTTAGCTCAATTCCCGTCGGTTAGTAAAATATAAAAGGAACCCAATGGTAAGGTTCTGATTATTGCTCCATGGAATTATCCATTTCTGTTATCAATTTCTCCATTGGTAGGAGCAATTACATGTGGTAATTGCGCCATTGTTAAACCTTCCAATCAAGCACCAGCTACATCATCAGTGATAAAAAAAATCATAGAAAATACTTTTGATCAAGCTTATATTGCAGTAATTGAAGGGGGAAGAGAAGCAAACCAATCTTTATTAGAAAATAAATTTGATTTAATATTTTTCACAGGTAGTAAAGATGTGGGTAAAATTGTAATGGAAAAAGCAGCACAGAATCTGACACCAGTGGTACTTGAACTAGGTGGTAAAAGCCCTTGTATTATTGATAAAACAGCAGATATAAAAATGGCTGGAAAAAGAATTGCATGGGGAAAGGGTATAAATGCTGGACAAATCTGTGTAGCACCAGATTATTTATTGGTGCATAAAGATGTAAAAATAGATCTTATAAATGAACTTAAGAAAAACATGGAAATATTTTTTGATCTTTGTCGTAATAGTTTTTCAATTCACTTATTCTTCATAAACTATTACAGCTTCTTTAGTACTGTTAATCCAATCTACTTTAGATTTAAGATTTTATTTACATTGCACATTGTGCCACAATATAGTACGATTATTTAAAGAAATGGGAGGTTTTACATATGAAGAAAATAATGAAAGGATTTATTTCAGGTGTAATAATTAGTACTTTATTAATGGGTACAGTATTAGGAGAAGGTGTTAAAGAAACAATAGAAGTATTTGTTGACTATGTAAATCTAACAGTTAATGGTAAAAAGATAGATTCTAATACTATTCTTTATAATGAAACGACATATGTTCCTATTAGATCGGTAGCAGAAATGTTAGGTAAAGATGTAGGATGGAATCAAGAAACGCAAACTGCAAGTATAAACGATAGGGCAGAAATAATACCATTAAGCCAAGAAGATCTAGATTATTTTAATGGAGATTCGTTTTTCAACGGAGATTATTTAAATATAACTAATCAATTTTTAAGTTCATCATATAGTAAACCTGCTGATATAGATTTATTCCAATTATTTTATTGTGGTAATGGAACTGATGAAACTATGACAGAAGATGAACTAAGGCAAGTTATGGGCAAGTATAATATGACAGGTACTATTGAAGAACTTCCATGTCCTTGTGAAAAAAACAGTTACTCAAATATGAATAAAATACTTAGAAAGTATATGGGCATAAGTCTTGCTGATACTAATAAAATAGGATTGGATAAATTTGCCTATCTTCCTGAATATGATGCCTACTATCATTTTCATGGTGATACAAATTATAGAAGAAAGATTAATTTTTCCAGTGGAGAGCGTAAAGGTAATTTAGTTAGACTTTTCTATAATGATGGTTTTTTTGCTGATGGAGATAAAGTACTTACTCTAAAAGAGGAAAAAGGTCAGTATTTATTTGTATCAAATGAGAAGGCTGATATATATTAATACTAAGAGGATAAGTAAAAATTCACACTTATCCTCTTAATCCAGAGCCATGGAGCCAGAGGAGCCATGGGGACGTTTTGCATGGCCTATACTATCTTTTTTAAGATATCTTTAAATATAATTTTAAAGGATGGTTACTTTTAAAATATAGCAAATTGATATGATAGCTCGCTCCCTAGTAGATTCAATAATTTAAATTATTGAATCTACTAGGGAGCTATTTTATATGTCAAAAAATTGAAATTTAGTAGGCATAAGTAGATATCATGGAAAGGTTAGTATAGATATATTTTTCAAGAGCAAGAGTGTTTAAAAAAAGTGATTTTATGGTTTAGTGATATTTATGGATTTTATAGTGGTATAATTAAAATATGGGCTTATTGTAATTTGAAAATATTATTCAAAACATTAAAATAAAGGATAGTATCTTAGAAAGGTTGAGGATGAATATGAGAATATTATTTATAGGAGATACCCATGGTTCACAAGATATTAATAAAATAAGGCCAGAGATAGTAAAAAAATTAAATTTAACCAGTGAAGATATAATTATTCATTGTGGAGATATAGGTGTTCCGTGGATAACGAGCAATGACGAGATGCTAGATTATTGGGCTAACTTACCTTGCCAAGTTATTGTTTGCTTGGGTAACCATGAGAATTATAATTGGATTGAAGCTCAGGCTCTTGTCAAAAGATATGGGGCTGAAGGTTATTTAATGGCAGATAATTTATTTGCCCCTAAAATTGGTTCGATTTTAACTATTCAAAATAAAAGTTTTTGGTTTTATCCAGGAGCCTACTCTATTGATTATGCTCGTAGAGAACTTAATAAAACATTATTTAAACAAGAACTTCCATTAAAATCAGAATCTGATAAAGCCATTCAAAATTTAATTAACCATGGTCAAGTAGATTTTATTATTAGCCATGATGGACCAAGAAAATTTATTATGGATAACTTTGGTTATCCAATTGCTGATATAAGTGATGGATATTTAAAGAAAACAAATCAAAAAAGAGGAGAAAGAGTTCATGCTGGATTTGCACTTAATCAAGTTATGGAAAATGATGCCTTATACAAGCAATGGTATTTTGGACACCATCATAGAGATTTTACTAAGGGGAAACTCAGATGTTTGATGGAAGAAATGATTTTATGGGATCTTACTAGTGATTCAAAAGATCTTATAAAATAGTAAAATAAAGGCACCTGCCAAAAAGTTGTCAAGTTAAAGAAACTTTACAAGTGTTTTTTGATTGTAGCCATTTTATTTTTAAAAAATTA
>CAYLXY010000268.1:0-3312 GCA_964387405.1 uncultured Clostridiaceae bacterium | reverse complement strand
ACAATATCCATTAATAATAATTATTATTAATGGATATTGTTTTTGTTATTAGTAGTATAAAACTGATATATTATGTATAACTCTAATTAATTAGATTGTTTTGGATTAGCATTTTTAATATCCTCTGACACATCTTCAAACTGCTTGAAGTTTTCAATAAAGCTTTCTGCCAATTCCTTCGCTTTCTTGTAATAAAGATCCTTATCTTCCCAAGTATTAGATGGTTCTAACACTATTGTTGGAACATTAGGACACTCTACTGGTATTGCTAAGTTAAATATAGGGTCTTTAATATAATCTATATTATCTAATTCACCTTTAATAGCAGACCTAACCATAGATCTAGTATATTTAAGCTTCATACGACTACCTACACCATAAGGTCCTCCTGTCCAACCTGTATTTACTAAAAATACTCTGGTATTATATCTTTCTATTTTATCACCTAAAAGTTTAGCATATACTTCAGGTCTTAAAAGCATGAAAGGAGCACCAAAGCAAGTTGAAAAAGTAGCTGTAGGTTCTACAATACCTCTTTCTGTACCAGCTAGCTTACTAGTATAACCAGACATGAAATGGTACATTGCTTGTTCTTTACTAAGTTTTGAAATAGGAGGCAATACTCCTGTAGCATCTGCAGTTAAAAATATAATTGTTTCAGGTATTCCACCTACACCTTCCATTATAGCATCTTCAATATGTTCTATTGGATAGGCTACCCGCGTGTTTTCCGTATATCTATCATCCTCATAATCCGGTTCCCCTGTAAATTCATCTATTACTACATTTTCTAATACTGCTCCTCTTCTAATTGCATTCCAAATTTGAGGTTCTTGCTCCTCTGTAAGGTTTATACATTTAGCATAACATCCACCTTCAAAGTTAAAAACTCCATCTTCTGTCCAGCCATGCTCATCGTCCCCTATAAGTCTCCTATCATCATCTGCAGATAATGTAGTCTTACCAGTTCCTGATAGTCCAAAGAATAAAGCAACATCTCCATCTTTTCCTTCATTGGCAGAACAATGCATAGGTAGTACATCTTTAAATGGTAGTATATAGTTCATAACAGTAAATATAGCTTTTTTAATTTCACCACTATATTTAGTTCCACCTATAAGTACCAACTTTTTCTCAAAATTAATTACTACAAATGTTTCTGAATTTGTACCATCAATTTCTGGATTCGCTTTGAGATTAGGTAATGCAATTACAGTAAAGCCTGGTTGAAAATTCTCTAATTCGGCTTCTTTTGGCTTTATAAACATTTGACTTGCAAATAAACTTTGATATGCAAATTCACTTATAACCCTTATAGGCATTCTATATTTTAAATCAGCACCTACAAATCCTTCAAATATAAATAGTTCTTTGTCTTTAACATAAGTCATTACTTTATTGAATAAGTTCATAAAAATTTCATAAGAAATAGCCTTATTTCCTTTGCCCCAATTAATATGTTCATGTACTGATGGCTCATCCACAATAAATCTATCCTTTGGAGATCTTCCTGTATACTTTCCAGTATTAATACTAAGAGCTCCATTTTTAGCTATAATTCCTTCGCCTTTTTCTACTGCAATATCTATTAATTTGTCTGTCGGAAGATTATAGTGGACTTTAGTGGATTTGAGAATATATGAGTTGATTAACTCATCTATATTATGCAAATAAATACCCCCTCAATAAATAAATTATAATTGTAACTATACTTAAATAGTATATCACAATACACTATTTAAGCCATACAATTCAAAGTTTTTATAAAGTAACTTTTTATAGGTTTTAAAGACTTGTTTTTAATCCTGTTTAAGAATATATTACACAAATTTCTAACTTAAATCAACAACTTTATAAATCTAGTTAATAAAATTAAAATTTTTTCTTATTATTGTAGGATTCCTTCTAGGGTTTCTAATATCTTCTAATGATATTTATTATTAGTTTAGAAGAATTAGAACAGAATCTATAAGAAGTCTCTTTAAAATAGTCATGTAAAGAGCTGCTTTAGCAATAACTTTAGCGAAAAATTCTAAAAGCTTTATTATAAACAAAACCTTTAATAAAAAATACCATCCTTATTATGGACAGATTAAATAATAAAAATCTGATACAAATAGGACAGCATTTTTTCTATTACAAACCTTTTACTTTTACTACTGACTCTGTACTGTAAGAGGATAGTACTCTAATATATCCATCAAACATACTATTTACTTCTGCATTACCTGTATCCACTAAAAGCGGACGATGTCCTAGAGAAATAAGTTTATTTTTAGATGCTATAACTTGTATATTTTCTTTTCCTACTTTTTTGATAACTTCTGCACTTATTTGTTGGTTTCCTCTTCCAAATATATAACCCTGACCTCCAATAACAGTAACTATTATTTTAGCTTTACCATCTTTTATAATATCTAATATTTCTCTTTCACTTACATCTGATCCTACTATTTTTTTATTTTTTACTATATCTATACCTAAAAGTGTATTAGATAAACCTAATTTTTCCATTATAGGCCTAGTAGATGTTCCGGATCCTATTATATAAAATACATCTTTTTCTTCATCCATCATATCTATAATTCTTTCAGAAATTGCATCTAAAGCTTCTTCTTCTGATCCTAATCCACCACATTTACTTCCTTGAGTTAATTCTTCTTCTAAAGGAATATTTACATACCCATATAACCTGGCTACTACTTCTCCTCCTCTAAATGCCACTTCATCTATGTCCATTACTTCTACTTCTTTAGTCTCCATCTCATCATCTTGAAGATATTTGAATGCTATCTCTCCTGCTGCCTGAGGGTGACTTGCGTATACTGCAGAATGTATCTTTACTCCTGTTGGTATTCCAATAACTGGCACCTTGTCTTCTACAGCATTATAAATATTACGTGCTGTTCCATCTCCTCCTGCAAACAATATTAGATCTACGCCTAATTCAAGCATTTTTTTTGCAGCTTCCTCTGTGTCTTCAGGTCCTAAATCATCCTTTGCTTTTATTAAAACTATTGGCTCAAGTCCTACAGCAATAGCTTCATCTTCTCCCATAGCTCCTGGATAAGTATAGATTTCTAATTTATCTTTAAGTGGAAGCAAGGGTTTTAAAGCCTTAATTGCTTTATCTGGCGACTCAGGTACTGCCCCTAAACTACGAGCTTTTTCTAATACCTCTGGTCCATCTGTACCTTTAAGTCCTACTCTTCCTCCCATACCTGCAATAGGGTTGACTATAAATCCTAATTTCATAAAAAAACCTCCCTAGTTTATTTACTTATTAATATTTTTTACTTTAAATTTATTGTA
>CAYLXY010000267.1:0-3318 GCA_964387405.1 uncultured Clostridiaceae bacterium | reverse complement strand
CTTTTAGATGATTAGCTTTAAGCCCATGATATCTAAGGATTTCATTAATTCTGTAGTAACTTTAGACTCCTCAAAAAATCCCTCTAGTTTTTCCCTATCATCACTTGGATATAAAATATCAAATAAACTTGTAGCCGTATTAGGATCAAATGTTTTAAAATCATACGTTTGTAATTTTTCAATATAATTATCTTTTTGTTTATTAAAAAAATCAAATTTTCTTTTGTCAAAAAAAACATCATACATACATGGTTCAAATGATTCTCTTGTTTTTTTCTCCCTATATAAATCCTTACAAGCAAATTTAAAAAGCAAATAATAATCTTTACGATAGTTCTTGCTTAACTCATTCCAATTTCTTATTCCCTCTTTATTGAATTTTGGCTCTACTAAATTCTCGTATTCAGATGCTATCCTTATTCTTATGTATTTAAAAGTTATATGTAAAGTTGTTTTTTTTACTAAATATTCTTTAAATCTTTCTTTACTAAATTTTCCTATATAATTTTTTCTCATATCTTCTATTTCCCTGTCGTAAATATTTCTATCTAAACAACTTTCTAGTTCCGTTTTAAAATCAATCATTATGTTTATAAACTCCGACTTATTTAAACTAATTTCCAAACCCTTCGCCCCCTTAACTTTGAGATATTTCAAGTGTTATGTCATTTAATGTATAGTACTATAGTATCACATATTTACATTTACTTCATTATTCAGATAACTATGATATAATATATTATTTTCATTAAATTTTAGATATGTTTATATTCTTTTCTGTCTGATTATACAACTAGTGCTAAAGCCGCATTACCTTCCTTAGTAACCCTTCTAAAGGCTTTCCCCCATTCCATTCTATACCCCACTGATTTCCCACTCCCTCTCCTGTATAATATACTGATTTCCAATACGAAAGGAGAGTGTTTTTTATGAACAATATACAAATATCTAAGAATTTCAAACTAAAAGAATTCCAATGTAGTGACAGTGGTTTTGTAGTAAAGCTAGACAGTAGGTTGTTGAACAAGCTCCAACTTTTAAGGGACAAGTTAAATAATCCTGTTAATATTACTTCTGCCTATAGAACCCTGGAATGTAACAAACGTGTCGGTGGCTCCTCTAATAGCTACCATATGAAAGGTATGGCTGCTGATATTCATTCCCCTGGTTATACTCCGGCAGAAATAGCAAAATTTGCAGAGGATGTTGGTTTTACTGGGATAGGTACATATTCTAACTTTGTACATGTGGATGTTAGACCTAATAAATATCATTTTAAAGGTGGATATTAGGCAAATTATCTAATCCATGATTTTAGATTTTACAAAATAATAAAAGGAGATGATTTAATGCCCTGTACTATGATTATTGCAAAGGTTAAAAAGATTGATATTACAAATAAAGTAAGTGCAGAAAGTTGGAGCCAAACAATTACAATCACTTTGAGTGATATAGAACTTAATGATGAAAATCTAATTTCTATTAGAAAGTTTAGGCCCAATGAAGATGTAAAGGTCCATTTAGAATCACTTCAACTTTCTATAGAGGAGGTGGCAGAAATAGAAAACTTAAGAAAACTATATCCTACTAGTGGGGAAATATGTCCTGTTAATCATAGTTCAAAGAATGTAAACACAGAAGATGAGGACATAGAGGAAGTTACTTTAGATGATGAAGATGATACTTTATTTGACCTAGATTACGATGAAAATCTTCCAGATACAGATAAAGTAATTAAAAATTTTGATTTTTCAAATGTGTAAGTGTATAATATGTTGCCTGTAAATAATACACATATTATCCATAAACTATACACAGGCAGTTTCATAGAAAGGAGGTGAGATTATGGCTATTGTAAAAATGAACGAAACTAGAAGTGCTTCCTGTAGATTCATTTCTGGCGTTGATGGGGAAGGAAATGAAATGTATATGACTAGAACTATTGCTAACTTTAAAGCAGATTCTTCCTTAGAAGATGTTAACGAAACTGTTTTTTCCATTGCTTCTTTGTACCCTTACGGCATTAAAACAGTAATGATGACAGAACGCTGCGAACTGGATGAAGCTTAATAAGCTGATGTCTACATTGCATACAGGATATTCTATTAGGTATCCCCTATGTAATGTAAATTTAAGAGAAAGGGGGCAAATCCATGAATAAATATTTAAGAATGGTTTTTAAAACAGATCAGGATAAAAAAGTCAGTCTTAGAGTAAGTGTGCCTAGGGATGATTTAGATGCTATGGAAGTAAAATCTGTAATGGACCTTGTTATTAGTAAAAACATTATCAGATCTACTGCTGGGGATTTAATTAGCATTGATAGTGCTTATCTTGTTGAAACATCTACTACAGAACTTGAAGTAGTAGTTTAATTGAACCAAAATTAAGGGGGTAGCATTTTGCTATTCCCTTTTTTAAAAAAATTGTAGAATCTTTTTTGTCATCCTGAATGAAATGAAGGATCTTGAATTTAAAAACAAGATTCTTCACTAAGTTCGGAATGACAAACTACTAGATTTTTACTTACTATATTTTAAAAAGAAAGGTTGGTGAAAATGTGAAATCAAATAAAATGCTTTTAGCATTAATATCAATATGTGGAAGTACAATGAATTATCTTTGGGGTGGCTTCGATATGGCTTTAAATACCCTTTTACTTTTTATGCTTCTTGATTATATTTTAGGTGTAGCCTGTGGGGTTTTCAAAAAAGAATTGTCCTCTAAAATTGCCTTTAAAGGCATCTTAAAAAAGATGGCAATGCTTATCATCATTGCAGTTGGAGTGAGTTTAGACTTAATAATTAATGCAGATGGATTTTTGAGGGGATTGGTATTGTTTTTTTATATAGGGTTAGAGGGTATTTCTATATTGGAGAATTCAGCTACGATCGGTGTGCCTATACCTGATAAATTGAGGAGTGTTTTATTGCAGTTGAAAGAGGATGATTGGGAGTAAAGGAGATTTTTCATGGTTTTTTATAAATAAATGGCCCAGTTCTTTTAGGAGTTTGGGCCTAATCTATGAGATTGCACAATTTGAAAATAAAACACTTCTATATATTCTTCATATAAAGCTAATATATCAACTGACAAATTATATTTTACTGACTCTTTCCCCTTTAAAAAATCAATTACTAAACTTTTTATAATCATCATATAAAAGTAATAAAATATCTGCATTTTTTTATATTCTCTAATAAGTCCAGTGATCAATTATACTTTTGATAAACATCCTCAATTAATACGCTAGCATTATAAACTTATATTTTTATTTTTCGCTTTCATGTAATACATTATAAAATCCTTAACATAATT
>CAYLXY010000266.1:0-3320 GCA_964387405.1 uncultured Clostridiaceae bacterium | reverse complement strand
AATATTAATAATGAATATGATACAGTTTTTTATGAAATAAAACTTTTAAAAGAGAATGATTTATGGAAGGTATATCATTTAAATGAGGTAGACCCCTCTTTTGAAAATGAAAGCAAGAAAAATAAGGGTGCAGATATATTAGCTAAGAAAAAAGAATTAGAAGAGATGTTTTTAGGATATACGGATAAGTTATCTAAGGGCAAATATGTAGAGTCATCTAAGTTTTTGATAGGTAGGGCTAAAAAGATGCATAAAAAGGCCAATCCTGCTTTAAGTGAACTAAATTTAGTTAGTAAAATAACTGATTTAGAAACTAAAATTATATATGGAGAAGAAAATAATATTATAGTTAAATTTAATTATAATAACGATGATAGGCCTATATCAGCCTTGGTCTATTTTTATTTAACTGAACAAGGATGGAGGATATACAATGTTAATCAAATCTAAAAGAGTTATTGTTTTACTACTTGTATGTTCTTTTGTTTTTCCTTCTTTTATTTTCAATAACTCTTATGCTAATGAAGATGAAGAAAATTTTAAAAGTTATTCTACAAACAAAGGTTTTTATCATGAATGGAATTATAAAATATTAGAAGATGAACCAATTGAAAACAGTACAGAATTTTTTGTTGACGAAGATCAGACCACTTTAACTATAGACCATAAAAAGCAAGAAATTAGCTTATACAGAGAAGATTTAAGAAATCCCATTAGATTTATTGATGAAGATAATAGCCCCATAGCCTATTCTGTTATGACAGAAGATGGTGTTATGCAGTTTGGATATGATGAGGAAAAAGATGAAATGATTGAGATGGGATTTTTAAAAATTGAGGTAGAAAATCCCCTAGCTATTGCAACTAAACAATCTTCTCCTGATATAATTGTAGCTCATAATCCAGCTTTGAATAAAGATATAAAAGATGGTAATTGGGATGCTCCTACACCTAAAGAAAGATTAGATAGAACTGATTATAAAATAGAGTATTATGGTTTTGATGGTTTTGAAATGACTGGTGTTCCTTTTTTAGAAATGTCTGGACTTAAAGAAGTCAGGTCTATGGCTTTTTTAAAAGATGAAATGGCAGCTGTATTAACTAATCAAGCATTAGAGATGTATGGTTCTGATGGTAGCAGTATGGTTAATATACCATCACTTAAAATTAATGACATAGAAAATCCTTTAGATTTTGCATCTGATGGGGAATATAATATATCACTTCTTACGGAAGAAGAAATAAAGCAATTTTCATTCTCTGGTGGTGGATTGGTAGAAATACCTGGGCTTAGTATTTCTATGGGTGATATAGAAGGTATTAGCGAGCCTAGATCTATTGCAGCTATAGAGGGGAGAATTTCTTTAATAGATGAGTCTAAAGCATATACCTTCTTACAAGGTGTTGATGAAATGCATTATGTTCAGTCCTTGTCTGTAGTGGAAGGCTTAACTAATCCTTTGGGATTATCTATACATAGAAATTCTCATGATTTAATAATATTAGACGAATTAGAAGAAAATAAATCGGTAATTAGATACTATATGTTTGATGGTTTTTCTTTAGTTGAAATACCGACTTTAGCCCTTGAATTAGAAAATATTATTTTAGGTATTGGAGGGAAATATGATTTAAAAGGTGTTTTAGTATCTAAGCCTCTTATGATTGAAAAGAATTATATTGACTTACTTCAAGTAGGTATTTACTCACAATTAGAAGAAGATACCTCTATTAAACTCTTTGTTTCAAATGGATATGAAACAGATGTAGGGGTAGATGATCAAGATATATGGAAGCCTATTTGGAATTTAAAAAGAGAAGAAGGGGAAAGTGAACCTACTTTATATAAAAACCATGGTAAAGAATTTTCGGAGGATTGGGAGGTTTATGAAGGTGGTATTAACCAACTCCATCCTATTAGTTTAGATACTGGTTTAGGTGTTGATACTAATCCGAAGTTAGATGATTATGAAGTGGTGGAAGGTGAAGATGGTGAATTATATTTAAGACCTAAAACAGAAGATAAAAAAACTAAGTGGTTTGCCTTTGAAATTCCTATTGATGATATTGATTTAGGAAAGGACTCCTATGTTAAATTTAAAATGGAGTTTTACTCTAAGGAAGGAAAAAAGACACCGAAGGTTTTTGTGCCTTCTAAAAGGAATAAGATTGATGGGATAACGGATGATACTGCAATTAGAATATTAGCGAGAAGAAAACCATTAGTGCCTATTATTGATGATATTGACCCTGAAATACCTTCTGATGATGATTTGCCTAAATCCCCTAATCCTGGTGGTGAAGTTGAGTTTCCTAAATTTCCAAAACCTATAGCTATGCCTGGGTGGGTATATACTACAACTCCTACTATAAAATGGAGAATACCTTTTAAAGATTATAGGAAAACGGATGAAGAAGGTAATAAGATTAATAGCACTTATCAAGTAGCTTATCAGTTAGTTTTGATGGCTATAACTGATGATGGTTATAAACCTGCTTTTGTTACGGACAAGGTTACAACTTCTGCTAGTGGACCTATAGAGATTGTAAGGGATTTAACTATACCTACCAGTAATAGTGTTGATATTGAAGGGCCTTTGTATGCATCTGGTTCTTATCGTTTCGTAGCCTTTGCTAGAATATGGGATCCAGAAGGCAATCCTTCTGAATTTTCTACTGGTAAAGTATTTAATGTATTAGCTTTTGAAAGACCAAGAATAGAAAGAATAGAATCTACTCCTAGTGGTTTAATGGATACACCTACTATGATAAATAAAGATGCGACAGTGAATGATTTATTAAAAGCTAAAGCTGGTACTGGATTGACATTTGTAGTAGATGTCGTTGGACCTATAGAAAATGACTTGCAATCTGATGAAGATGTTTCTATATTTTATTATACAGATATAGAAAACAAAGATTATTTAATGGAAAAGGGTATTAAAGGAAAAGAATATCCTATGGGTAATCCTGTTAATAGAATTTCTATTAAAACTTGGACTCCTGCTCCTGTCACTGAAAATGTAGAAGGCTCTATAGTTAAAACTTACTTATATGGTGATAGTCACATAGGTGGAAGGACTGTTTTTGCTATACCTAAATTTGCTGAGGGTATTGTAGAAATTAATAGCACTGTATATAAAGATTGGGAAGTTTATTTGGATGGGAGGGATTAAATATATAATTAGTTTTAAGGCCTTTGCTTAATATATTTGTTTTAAGTAAAGGCTTATTATAATATGAGTTTAAAAAGACTAGATAAGGTGGTAATGAACTTGTACAGTAAATATTTAAACTCATATAAATATTATATTACTTTAG
>CAYLXY010000265.1:0-3324 GCA_964387405.1 uncultured Clostridiaceae bacterium | reverse complement strand
AAGAATATTACTATATATTAATATAGATAACAGGAGGAGTTAGAATGAAAGTAACAATTATTAAAGATCAGTTTAAAAGTATTATGTCAGATGCAGTTATTATAGGGATTTATCAAGATATAAAAAGTTTGGATGCAAACTTAAGTGAAATAGACCAACAGTTAGATGGTGTTATTTCTAATATGATAAGTAACAGTTCTTTTAAGGGTAAAGAAAGTGAAACCTTGTTAATACACACATTAGGAAAAATTCCAGCTAAAATGGTATTATTGCTAGGTCTTGGAAAAGAAGAAGATTTTAAAGAAGACACTATGCGCAGGGTAGTTGGAAAAGCTGTTAAGAAATTGGAAAAATCAAAAGCAAATACACTAGCAATTATGCCTATAGGCTTAGATAAAAACATGTCTCCACAAATAATAGGACAATGTATTGTAGAAGGTGCAATCTTAGCACTATATAAATTTAATAAGTATAAGACGGATAATGAGAACAAGGAAAATAATTTAAAAGAAATATATATAGTAAGTGATGATAAAGCTACAATAGATAAAATGAATAATGGAATAAAAATAGGAAATGCCCTTGCAAATGGAACCATTATAGCAAGAAATCTTATTAATGAACCAAGTAATGTAGTAACACCTGAGGCTATGGCAAATAAAGCTATGGAAATTGCGAATAAGCATGGACTAGAAATTGATATTTTAGAAAGAGAAGATATGGAAAAATTAGGGATGGGCAGTTTTTTAGCTGTCACACAAGGTAGCGATAAACCACCTAAATTAATAGCTATTAAATATATGGGTGGAAATAAAGATGATGAGATCTTAGGGTTAGTAGGAAAAGGTTTAACTTTTGATTCTGGTGGTATTTCCTTGAAGCCATGTACAGGAATGGATGCAATGAAGGGAGATATGGCTGGTGGAGCTGCAGTATTAGGTACTATGGACATTATAGGAAACCTTAAACCTAAAGTAAATGTTATAGCTATAGTAGGTACCTGTGAAAACATGCCATCTGGTAAAGCGTATAAACCAGGAGATATTTTAACTTCTATGAATGGTAAAACAATAGAAGTATTAAATACAGATGCAGAAGGTCGTTTAGTTCTGGTAGATTGTATTACTTATGCACTTAAACAAGGTGCTAGAAAATTGGTTGATATAGCAACATTAACAGGTGCATGTACTGTTGCCTTAGGAAGTACAACAACAGCACTTATATCTAATAATGATGAATTTGTAGAAGAAGTGAAGAATGCATCAAAAAATTCAGGAGAAAAGGTTTGGCAATTGCCTTCATTTCCAGAATATAAAGAATTAATTAAAGGAGATTTAGCTGACCTTAAAAATGCAGGTGGCAGGGAAGCAGGTACAATTACTGCAGGGTTATTCCTTGGAGAATTTGCAGGAGACAATCCTTGGGTACATATGGATATTGCAGGCACATCTATGGCTAGTAAGGATAAAGGATACTTAGTTAAAGGTGCTACAGGTGTAGGAGTAAGAACATTATATCATCTAGTAAAATCTATGGAAAAATAAGAAAATCATGTTTTTTATATGTTAAAACTTGACCTCTAAAAAATTATAGTGTACAATACAACTATAACACCCCCTAGTAAGGGGAGGGGAGGCAATTATATGAAAATTACTATAACTGATGCTGCCAAAGAACAACTTCTTTCAAAGCAGAGTAAAGAAAATAAAAGTGCAAGAGTATATATTAAATATACAAGGTGAACGGGTCCAATCTTCGGATTATCTTTTGAAGAGCCAAAAGATACGGATATAAAATCAGTAGTAGATGGTGTGAATTTTATAGTGGATAGTTCATTAGATGAGCAATACCAAGCTATGAGTATAGATTATGGAACTATGTACTTTAGAAAAGGATATATTTTTAATTTAGAAGACGATGAAAACACAGGTTGTTCTTAGTAAAATTTTTAGTAAAAAATGAGACTATAGTGATCACTAGAGTCTCATTTTTCATATTTATAAAGTTTCTTAGTCCTCTTCCAAGTGAGCAGGGCATGCACCAGGCATTAGACAAGAAGTACTATTAACTGTAAGGTCTAGCGGATATTAATCTGTATCAATAACATTAGTAGTTCCATCTTCTGATATTTTTAGAAGTTGGAGATCATCTTTTTTAGAAAAGAAAATTTCTATAAAACAATTACTACAAAAATATCTAGACTTACTTAGTCTTCCTGTTTTTTCATTACCACATATAGGACATTTCATAAAATCCCTCCGTTCTCAAAACCAATGTATATACCTATTATATCACTTTTAAAATGAAATTCTTTAAAAAACCTAAATAATTAGTTAAAAAGTTACCATTCTTATAATAAAACAAGGTTAATCCCATAATTTTTACAGACATAGGTAATATTAACTTTAAAATAGTAATTTAAAGAAAACCTATTATAAACTTTAAATATAGTATTTGACAAAAGAGTTACTTACATTATATAATATAAGGCTGAAACTTGACAAACACCA
The DNA here is from genome assembly GCA_964387405.1 of uncultured Clostridiaceae bacterium. GTDB lineage: Bacteria > Bacillota > Clostridia > Peptostreptococcales > Natronincolaceae > JAAZJW01. Next base: position 814 of record CAYLXY010000265.1, on the reverse strand, counting down.
TATAATGTGTTATTATATAATTGTCAAAGTTGTGAAAGAGGTGATTACTTGGCGAGCAAAACTCCACTAGATGGAACAAATCAATTGCAAGAGATAAGAGAGAATATCCAAGAATACGTTGGACAGAAGATTGTGTTAAAAGCTAATAAAGGTAGGAAAAGAACCACTATTCGAGAAGGAATCTTAGAAAACACATATCCAAGTATTTTTATTGTAAGAATTGATGGTCAGTTTGAAGACCATGTAAGGAGAGTATCTTACAGCTATTCGGATATTCTTACAGAAACAGTTGAAATCACCGTACCCAGTGATAACACAAGTATTAAAGTAAGTTAATATATAAATACCACCTTATAATAGGTGGTTTTTATCTTTCAATAGATAAATAATAATGCTTTTAGAATAACAAAAACGGAAAATAGAATACAAAAATAAACATAGTGGTGATAAAAATGAATTATGTATACATATTAAAATGTTCCGATGAAAGTTTATATACCGGTTGGACTAATAATATTGAAAAAAGAGTTAAAGCTCATGAAAAAGGAAAAGGTGGTAAATATACAAGGGCTAGGCTCCCAATAGAACTTGTATATTTTGAAGAGTATGAAAATAAGATAGATGCTCAAAAAAGAGAATACCAAATAAAGCAATTGAAACGGATTGATAAGCTAAAATTAATAAATAAAGATTGTTTGTAGATAAAGGCGTCACCATATAAAATACACGGGTCGGCGTGGAAATCGACCTTTAGGGGTAATTTGCTAGACATCTTTAAATTTATATACAATATTACTTCTTTTTTTTATTAACT
>CAYLXY010000264.1:0-3339 GCA_964387405.1 uncultured Clostridiaceae bacterium | reverse complement strand
TATTTTAAAAGAGATGGATCTTATATAAGATCCATCTCTTTTAATTTTAATCTATTATAATACAAGCTCTGGAGCTTCGTTTACTTTTTCTATTCTAACAGCTGATATTTTATATTCTGCTGTTAGAGTGATTGGATCATAAGCTGCATTTGTTAGTTCATTTACAGGTGATTCTTTATAGTGGAATGTCATAAAAATCATTCCTGGCTTAACTCTTTCTGTTATAGTTACTCTAGTTAATATAGAACCACGTCTTGAGGTAACTCTCATAAATCCTTCTTCTTCAAGGCCTAATCTTTCAGCGTCAACTGGATTTATTTCTGCTAATTCATATGGTCTTATATCATTTAAGCTTTTTGAGTTAGTAGTCATTATATTGTAATGATATAACATTCTACCTGTTGTAAGAAGCATTGGATATTCATCAGATACCTTCTCTGCAGGCTCTTTATATTCAACAGGAACCATAGTACCTTTTCCTTTTGGAAATACACCCTTATGAAGGAACTTTGTTCCAGGATGTTCTTCTGTTGGACATGGCCATGATAATCCTACTTTATCTATTCTTTCATAAGTCATTCCTCTATAGCTAGGTGTTGTAATTCTAATTTCTTCAAATATTTCTTCTGGATTTTTAAATCCAAATCCATCAGAACCCATTCTAGTAGCTACATCACATAGTATTTCCCAATCTGCTCTAGCTTCTCCTGGAGCATCTACAGCTTTTCTTACTCTTTGTACTCTTCTTTCTGTATTAGTAAATGTTCCATCTTTTTCAGCATAAGAAGTAGCTGGGAATACAACATCTGCAAACTTAGCAGTTTCAGTCAAGAATAAGTCTTGTACTACTAAGAAATCCAGATTTTCTAATGCTTTTTTAACATGATTTGCATCTGGATCTGTTAATACAGGATCTTCTCCCATAACATACATTCCTTTTACATCCCCATCATATGCTCCATCTAGCATTTCTGGAATTCTAAGTCCTACAGTTCTGCTTAATTCTACTCCCCAAGTATCTTCAAAGAACTTTACATTCTTCTCTTCTGATACACTTTGGTAGCCAGGGAAAGTATTAGGAAGTGCAGCCATATCACAAGCACCTTGAACATTATTTTGTCCACGGATTGGATTTATTCCTGAGCTTTCAATTCCTAAATGTCCTGTTAACATAGCAAGGTTTGCAAGGCTCATAACATTTTCTGTTCCTGTTATATGCTCTGTGATACCTAATGTATAAAATATACCTGCTTTTTTAGTGCTTGTATATAATTTAGCTGTTTCATATAATACGTCTTCTGGTATTTCTGTTAATTTAGATACCACATCTGGAGGATAGTTTTCTATTACATCTAGAACGCTTTCTAGTCCTGTACAACGCTCTTCTAAGAACTCTTTATCTTCCCAACCTTCTTTAACTATTATATGCATTAATCCATTTATTAAAGCAACATCTGTTCCTGATTTTAATGGTAACCATAAATCGGCTAAAGCTGCAAGTTCTGTACGACGAGGATCTATTACTATTAATTTAGTTCCATTTTGTACAGCTCTTTTCATTTTATTTCCAATTATAGGATGTGCTTCTGTTGCATTTGAACCTATAACAAATAATACTTCATTTCCTTCTATTTCACCAATAGAGTTTGTCATAGCACCGCTTCCAAGTGTAGCTGCAAGACCTGCAACTGTTGGAGCGTGTCATGTTCTAGCACAGTGATCCACACTATTTGTACCCATTACGGCTCTCATCATTTTTTGGAATAAATAATTTTCCTCATTTGTACAACGAGCTGAACTTAGTCCTGCAATTGAATCTGGACCACTAGTTTCTTTTATCTTTTTAAAGTTTTCAGCTACTGTACTTAAAGCTACTTCCCAAGTTGTTTCTTCTAATTTACCATCTTTTCTAATTAAAGGTTTAGTTATTCTATCTGGGCTATATAGCATATCTGTATGATATCTTCCTTTTACACAAAGTGCAGTACCGTTTACAGGTGCATCTGGGTTAGGTGTTACCCCAACTATTTTCTCATCTTTAATATTTAAGTCGAAATTACATCCTACTCCACAGAATGGACATGTAGTAGTAACTTTAGATACTTCCCATGGACGTACACCTTTAAATTGCTTATTAATAATTGCACCTGTAGGACATACGCTTATACATTGTCCACAGAATCTACAATTATCAGTACTTAGTGGTAGATCATATCCTGCTGCTATTTTAGTATCAAAACCTCTTCCTGTAAAGTCTATTGTATGACTTACTTGAACTTCTGCACATACTCTTACACATTTTCCACATAGAATACATTTATTTTGATCTCTTTCCATAACAGGGTTTTGGCCTTCTGTTTCATAGTCACTTTTTTCTCCTATGAAAGTAGGACCTCTTACTCCATATTGATATGCATACTCTTGAAGATCACAGTTTCCAACCTTTTCACAAGTTAAGCAATCTGTGGGATGGTTTGATAAAAGTAATCCTAATATATCTTTACGTGTTTTAATTACTCTTTCAGAGTCTGTGTTGACTACCATTCCTTCTCTTACCGCTTCTGTACAAGATGCAGGTAATTTTTTAACACCTTCAACTTCTACTATACACATTCTACAGCCACCAAATACGGAAAGGTTTTTGTCATAACATAAAGTAGGTATATCTATTCCATTTTCTCTAGCAGCCTCCAGTAAAGATGTACCTGCCTTTGCTTGTACTTCTTTACCATTCATTGTAAATGTAACCATTATTCCACCTCCAGGTTTAATCCGATTATATTATATATTATGTTAATAATTACCAAACTTCAGCATATGCTACATTTAGATATATTTCCTCTAGTTTAACTTTATGCGTTCTTTCCATTTCAACAAGATTAAGGAAAAGATCCTTTTGTTCTTTGTCTAAACAAGCCTCTGCTAAATTACTATACATATCCATAGCTTCTTCTTCATTCTTTATTGCTAATTCCATAGCTTCAGTAAAACTCATATCTACTGATAGCCTTGGCTTGTCAATAGTTTCAGATATTTTATAATCTTTCATTTCATCTAATTTCATTTCTTCTACACCACTAGCTAGGAATTCTTCTAAAAATCTTTTATGTTCCTTTTCTTCTTTTGCTAGATCTTCAAAGATACCCTTAAGTTGTTCATCTTTAACTTTTAAAGCCGCATTTTTATAAAATTCATATGCTTCTACTTCATTTTTAACAGCAAAATCTATAATAGCTTTAAATTCGTGGTTTTTCATGACCATTCACCCCTCTATAAATATTAAACTACAATAAATATATGAATCTACTCATATATATATAGTTATATATACAGTATTAT
>CAYLXY010000263.1:0-3354 GCA_964387405.1 uncultured Clostridiaceae bacterium | reverse complement strand
GTTACCTTACTTATATTTTTTTAATTCTTTATAAATTTCAAATTTTTTTTGAATGCAGGGATTATTTTTTAAAAAATCTAAATACATTACTAAACATTCTAATGTTTCTTTACTTATTGTATGCTCTATTTTTTCAGTTTCTTCCAATATTCTTTCACTTACACCTATGGTTTTTAGAAATTTCTCTACAATATTATGTCTTGTAAGTAAGATTTCACCTCTTAAGATTCCTTGTTCTGTTAAAACAACCACCTCATATTTTTCATAATTAACTAAACCAATTTCAGTTAATTTTTGCATCATTCGAGTAACTGAGGGAGGTTGTACATTTAGTGCATTAGACAATTCTTTGATTCTCGTGTATCCATTATCTTTGGACAACCTATATATCCTTTCAACATAATCCTCCATAGAAGGTGTTAATAATCCTTGATCTTTTTTTATATATTCACTAAAAGTAAAAAAGTCCCCCTTCATATAATCACGCCTCCAAGCTAATTCTTTTACTGGAATATATGTAAAAATAAATATTTTATGTTAAAACAAGTTGCATTTACACAGTATAGTTATAGTCTATACTAGACAATTTAAGTTAGCTTAGTCTAACATTTTTAAAAATCGTCTGTCCATCCATAAATTTTGAGGAGGTGAATTATGGAATCTATATATAAGAGCGAAGACATTGTGCCTCTTTTTAAAGTGCCAATTGCTTGTAAAGTCCAAGTTTTTAAGCTTTTATCTACGGGACTTCCAAGAAGAAGAATGTTAGATTTAGGTCTTATTCCTGGAACAATAATAGATGTAGTTAGGAAAAGTCCCTTAGGGGATCCTGTTGCCTATAATATTCGTGGCGCATTAATTGCTTTGAGACAAGAAGAATCCGAACAAATTCTAGTTCGTAAAATTAATAATTTATAATGGAGGAGGAAAGATCATGGGATCAGCTTGTAAATCCTGCCCAAAGGTAGCTTTGCATCAAAATTTTAATATTAAATTAGAAAGTGATGATGAATTTGTAATAGCATTAGCTGGCCAATCCTAACGTAGGTAAGAGTACTGTATTCAATGCTTTAACAGGTCTTAGCCAACATACTGGTAACTGGCCTGGTAAAACAGTATCTAATGCCAGAGGGAATTATAAGCATAAGGACAATAAATTTGTTCTAGTTGATTTGCCGGGCACTTATTCCCTATTAGCCAACTCTATGGAGGAGCAGGTTGCAAGGGATTTTATATGTTTTGGAAAACCTGATGCTACTATAGTTGTTGCAGATGCCACTTGCCTTGAAAGAAATTTAAATATGCTACTACAAGTAATGGAAGTGACAGATAAAGTTGTTTTATGTGTCAACCTTATGGATGAAGCAAAACGAAAAGGTATTTCAGTAGATATAGAAGGATTAGAGAAACAACTAGGAATCCCCGTAATAGCTACAACAGCTAGAAATGGTAAAGGACTTGACGAATTAATGGATAAAACATATAAGATTGCTTCAGGTCTTCAAACCACATCACCTAAACGTATTAAATATCCTAAAATTATAGAAGATGAGCTTGATAAAATATCAAGTCAACTACAAGATATTTTAAAAGATAAATTAAATGCCCGATGGGTGGCTTTAAGACTAATTGAAGGGGATCCTACAATAATGGATTCTATTTTCACCTTTATATTCAATGAAGAAAATATACTTATTGAAGAGGAGGGAACATGCACATATGAATGTAAATAAAGGATATGATCAATTGAATATGCTAAAAACCTTGCAGAATGAAATAAGTATCGAAAATAAACAAGAGTTAAAAGATACTATAGTAAGTAGCATATATCTTCATGCAGAAGAAATAGCTAATGAAGTTGTAACTGAAGATAATTCTAAAAAGATTGATTGGGATGAAAAACTAGATAATATTCTAACATCAAAATATATAGGTTTTCCAATAATGTTTTTATTATTAGGCCTTGTATTTTGGTTAACAATAATTGGTTCTAATTTCCCTTCGGAAATGCTATCAGATTTGTTTGTTTGGGGAGAAGGTCATCTAACAAACTTTTTTGTATTCACCAATTCGCCAGAGTGGCTACATGGAGTATTAGTCCTTGCTTCATTTTCCTTGTGGAACAACCCTTTGGACTATAAAAAAAGAATGTGGGAGTAATAAATGGACTTTATTTAGTGCTATTTTGCCAACAGTGGTTGGCGTCGCCATTTTATTTGTAATAACACAATCTGTTAGGATTTTAGGATTAATATAAAGTCTTTTAAAAAATCTTTATAATTTGCCATACAAAACAAAAAATAAAACAATGCTGAGGATTCCATCTCATCATTGTTTTATTAAACTAATTTTCAACAATATTTAATTTTAAATTGTTTTTTATAAATTACAACTAAGGATTAACCGCTTCATTTAACAATTTTCTCAAATCTTCTTCATCAAAATGATATTTTTTATTACAGAAATGGCATACTAACTCTGCCTGCTTATCTTCTTCGATTATTTCCCTTAAATCTTTTTCTCCTATACTTATTAAAGCTTTTTCTAATCTTTCCTCATTGCAGTCGCAAACAAAATCTACATCATAAGTTTCCAAAATTTTAGCTTCCATATCTCCTAATATATAATCTAGTATTTCTTCTGGTCTAAGCCCTTTTTCAATAATAGAAGTTATAGACTCTAATCTTTTAAGTTTATCTTCTAATTTTACTAATGTATCTTCATCTATACCAGGCATGGCTTGAATTATATAACCTCCTGCAGCTTTAATGCTATAATCTGTATCTACTAATACCCCTAAAGCTACTCCTGATGGCTGTTGCTCTGAAAGTGTAAAATATGCAGCAAGATCTTCAGCTATTTCTCCACTTACTAATGGTGAAGTTCCTACATATGGTTCTTTCATACCTAGATCTTTTATAACTGTAATATTACCATTTTTTCCAACTGCCCTTCCAACATCTAGTTTTCCAGGGTGTAAATTAATATTTTCTATATTTGGATGGGGTAGATAGCCTTTTACATCACCTTTTGAATTTCCTACAACGACAATTTGACCTAAAGGACCTCCCCCATTAATTGTAATAGTTATTTTTTCTTTATTTGATTTTAGCATCAGTCCCATAATTGAACTAGCAGTTAAAGTTCTACCTAAAGCAGCAATAGCTACTGGTGATGCTTTATGAATTACCTGTGCTTTATTTATCATTGAAGTTGTATCTGCAATGAAAATTCTGATTTTGTTAGAAGCAGCTGTTGCTCTTATTATTTTACTTTTCATAAGTCTTACCTCGTTTTTCTATTATTTAATCTAATGTTTTTCTTATAATTATCTATATATAATTAAATTTTTTC
>CAYLXY010000262.1:0-3362 GCA_964387405.1 uncultured Clostridiaceae bacterium | reverse complement strand
GTATATAGTGAAAGTAAAAATAATAGTAAAGTCTTAATCCCCTTACCCAGAACCTTCCATTGGTAATAAGCTATTAACAAACCACCTAAAATAAATTTGTTTTCTAACTTCCTTAACCACTTTGGAGCTACTATCCATTCTATATCATAGATAATATTTTCTTTTTTTCTAATACCTTTAATTTTAAGTAGATCACAAAAAAAAGTAACACCATTAAAGTGGGAATAACCACCTATTTTCATATTTACACATCCTAATTATTGTCTTTTAAACCTATTTAACTAGGTCTTAATTTATTTATAGTATAGCCTAATTTCTTAATTTTCAAAAGATAATATGTTTTTTATATACAAATAATAAAAATCCCCCTTTGGTTTCAGATTCTTATTTTTTAATCTGCCTACCATAAGGGGAATATATCAACCCATTTATATTAGATTTTATTATTTATTCACCGGCTACTGCTATATCTTTTATTTTTAATGAAGGTGAACCAATATATGATGCACCTGGCATTGCAAATTTTAAATCTTCTCCAATAGCCTCTATGTTTTCTAGTAATTCATAGAAACTGCCAGAAATTGTAATTTGATTAACTGGTCTTTCTATTTTACCATCCTTAACATAATACCCTTTAGCTGCTAATGAAAAATCTCCAGAAATAGGATTTGTGCCCGAATGTAATCCTTGTAATTCTGTAATAACTAAGCCTTCATCCATAGAAGATAGCATGTCTTCATATGTGTTCAAGCCTGGATATATATATAAGTTAGAAGGTGCAACTGTTATTATTCCTTTATAAGATGGTTTATATCCATGTCCCGTAGATTCAACACCATCTTTTTTAGCTGTTTTTAAATTATGAAGCAAGCTTTTTAATATTCCCTCTTCCACTAATGATGTCTCTTCACTTGCTACTCCTTCACTATCAAATGAGCGACTTGCTACTCCTTTATCCATAAATGGATTATCTATAATAGTTAGAGATGTGCTTCCAATTGCCTCTCCAAGCTTATCTTTTAACAAAGAACGTCCTTTTTGAACATTATCAGCATAAAAAACACCTGCAAAACTTTCCAGTAAATTTGCACATGCAATATTTTCTAATAATATAGTATAGTTTTTACTCTCTACAGGCTTTGCTCCTAAATAAGAAATAGCTTTATCTACTGCCTGTTTTGCTAATAATTCAGCATCAAAATCCTCAAATTCTTTATATATTCTAAATGCACTAGCACTTTGAACTTCATTGTTTTCTTCAACAATAACTGAAATATATGAAAGTCCAAGATTTGATTTTTCATCTTTATTTAATCCCTTAGTATTGTATATATTTCTCTCCTTCTCCTGATTAGTATACATACAATTATTTACATTAACAACTCTTTTATCTATAGAATAAGCTTCTTTTTCCAGTTCCTTTATAAAATCAAGTTTTTTATCTATATGAATATTTGCCAAGTTATTTGAATATGAATTTACAGTTTCGTATTTTTTTGAACCTTTAAATATAATCTCCTCTTCTTCATTTTCAATTATTTCAGCATTCTCTTTTGCCATTTCAATTAAAGTTTTCACAGCACTTTCATCAACTTTTTCTGTATAAGCATATCCCATCTGTTTATTATAAACTCCTCTAAAAGATATACCTCCGTCATTTGATATAGAGTAATTATCTATTTCCCCTTTAAATACCTTGCAAGAAAAACTACTACTATTCTCATAATATACTTCCATTTCATCAAAACCTTGGTCTTTACCTTTTTCAAAAATTAATTCTTTCAATTTTTCTATATCCATGCTATTTTCCTCCACTTCTACCACCTACAGTAATTTCACTTACTCTAATGGTGGGCTGCCCCACATTAGCAGGTATTGTGCCACTAACAGAACCGCACATGCCTTGCCCATGTTCTAAATTATTTCCTACCATATCAATTTTATGGAGTATATTAGGACCATTTCCTATTAAAGTAGCACCTCTTACAGGTTTTTCTATTTTACCGTTTTTAACTAAGTATCCTTCCATAACAGCAAAGTTAAAATCACCAGTAGCAGGGTTAACAGAGCCACCGCCCATATATTTTGCATAAATTCCAAACTCTGTATTAGAAATAATTTCTTCTGGAGTAGATTTTCCAGCTGCTATATATGTATTTGTCATTCTAGATGTAGGTGCAAACTTATATGACTGTCTTCTTGCAGATCCAGTTACATCCATTTTCATTCTTCTAGCATTTAATTTATCAATCATATAGCCTTTTAAAATACCATTTTCTATTAATATATTCTTTTTAGTTGGTTCACCTTCATCATCAACATTAGAAGAACCCCAAGCATTTGGAATTGTACCATCATCTATGGCAGTAACAAGATTTGTTGCTACTTGCTCACCAATTTTATCTGCAAATACAGAACTTTTTTTAGCAACAGATGTAGCTTCTAATCCATGACCACAAGCTTCGTGAAAAATAACTCCACCAAATTCATTATCTATTATTACTGGAAATTTACCACTAGGACATGGCTCTGCGTCTAACATTGTAAGAGCAATTCTAGATGCCTCTTTTCCATATTCTTTAATATCTATTTTATCATAAAATTCAAATCCCATCTGTGCTCCTGGACTATAGGAGCCAGTTTGCATTTCATTATCCTTTGATGCTATAGCTTGAATTGAGACTCTGGTTCTTACTCTTTCATCTTCTACAAATCTTCCTTCAGAATTAGCAACTAATATATTTTGATTATGATCTAAATACTTTACTATAACTTGAGATATGCTATTGCTATAACTATTGGCAGCTTCATGGGCTTCCTTCATTACTGCCAGCTTTTTATTTTTACTAATTTGATTTGGTAAATATTTTATTGGATTAATATTTTCATAATTATATTTTGTAAAATCCAAGACTAAATCCTGCTTAGAACCTTTTATTGCTCCACTAGCTTTAATAGCTATATCTATTAAAGCGTCTCTATTATGTTGATTTGTATATGCATATACACTATTAAGTCCCTTGAAAATTCTAATTCCAATGCCAAAATCCCTACCTGAGATACTATTATCAACTTTGCCACCTATCATTGTAATATTTGTATTAAATTTATCTTCAGCAAATATTTCCGCAAAATCTCCTCCTGTTGATAATGCAGCCATAATTATATCTTCAATAAGCTTTTTATCTAACATTTGTTTCCTCCTTAATGAAACTTTAAGAACAATAATACTGTTAAAATTAAATGATTACAGCCTCTGTATTTTCAAGTGTTGCTACAGCTCTTTCTAAAATATCTATTATTTTTAATATGTTTTTTAAGTCTTGATTATTTTTATCTTTAATCTCCGCTAGACGATTATT
>CAYLXY010000261.1:0-3369 GCA_964387405.1 uncultured Clostridiaceae bacterium | reverse complement strand
CCTAGATATTCAAAGTTACCTAGTATAATTTCACCGTCTGCCATATTATCATCAATTACAACTTCTTTACCTAGAATATAGCCTATTGCTTCATTCTTAGGATCTGTTATAAATATTGGTCTTTCATTTAAATCAACTATGCTATATACATGGTTATAAAGTGTTGCATTACTCATAACAAATTTTGCCCCTGCTCCATAACCTCTTTTTAACATACCTAACATCTTTGTAAAGTCTGTATACTTTGGCAATTTACCTTTTGCATATTCAACCTTATTTTGTGCGTTCCAGGTAATTTTATTTAATCCTGTTCCTTGTCCTACGCCTGTACCGTTTACTAATGCGTCTGCTATTGCTTCCATAACACAATTAGTTAACTCGTCTACTAAATAGCTTTCAAATGCTTGTATACTCATTCTTTTAGTAGCTGCTGATATTGAGAATACCTTTAATAGTTCATATCCTGCAAATTTAACATTTACTATACTAGCTTTTTCAGTTTCTACTGCGTCCCCTTCTGTGTGCCATGCTGCCTTTGTGCTTGGTGTCCCTATAGGTACGGCTATATTAGTAGGTAGATTAAAGTTTCTAGCGTGTCCTAATAACCCGCCCATTTTTCTAGCCTTACTAATTACTTCATTTAGTGTAGCCGTTGGCAATACCGCTGCTGCGTTTGTAGTAGTATTAAATGCGTCTGCTCTTGTTTCTGTCATAGCTTGGTTATATGCTCTTGTTTCAATATCAGTTAACTTGTGGCCCAATAAAGACTTAAAGAAAGCTGATCTATATTCTTTACTTTCAAATATTCCTTTACCTTCTGGTAATTCAACTTTATTATCTTCAAAGTTCATACCCGTTACTGGATTAAAGGATCTTGCTTTAATTCCTGCCGCTGATCTAGTTTCAATATTTTCTTTAGCTTCTTTTAAGCCGTCTAATTCAATATTAAGGCTTTCAATATCTGCGTTTGCGTCTGTATCAATTAAATTGCCAATCTCTGCTGCTCTTTTTTCAATATCTTTTACTTCATGATTTCTATAATAATTAAATGCTTCTTGTACTGTTTTAAATTTCATATATTATACACTCCTTTTTAATATCTGGTTTATTTTTATTCTAGCGTCTACTCTTTCCGGGCTATCTAGTTCTTTTTTAGTATCCTCTATTTGTGATCTAGCTTCTACGCTTGTTTGAGGATAAGCCGGAAACGGTACTATTGATATTTCATAAATCTTTTCTATCTTTGTTATTGTTCTAGTATTTGTTTTGGCGTCGTACTGACTACCGTCTTTAGGTACCTTAAACCCAAAACTCATACCGGATAAGTCGCCCCGTTTTACTGCCGTATAAACTGAACGCCCTTCTTCTGTTTCTGGTAAATGTGCCTTTATATTAAGTCCTGCCGGGCCTATTTCAAAGGTCATTGTCTTTGGTACTCTTGCAAGTGGAATTTTATTCATGTCGTGATTATAGAGTAATCGGCTATCGGTTAAATCTGCATGATCTAACGCCCCGGATCTTATAACCTCGGTATATTCTCCAAATGCTTCTTTTATTGTGGTAGGCGTGTCATATAAGACGGCCATACCTTCTATTAAAAGGGTATTATCTTCTCCTACCGGATTAGCTGCCCTTAAATTAGCTACTCTTATTTCCTTCATCTTTTTTACCTCCTACTTTAGGATCTAACTTTCTTGACATCTGGTAATCATCAACTATTTCTGTATTAACTACATTTAAGGTTTGTAACCTTCTATCTCCGTCTTTGTCTACTGTCGGCATATTAAGCATTTCTAACGCCTGGTTTACTGTAAATAATCCTAATGGCATTAATTCTTTTAATAGCTTTGTTTTAGTTGTATTGTTAGCAAATTGTAACCTGTTAGCTTCAAATATAATACTGTTACCGTATTCCTGTTCTTTTTCTGTAAATACCTTTTCTGTTAATTCCAGGCTACATTGTAAAGCTAATGGCTCTATAATACTTTCATAAAATGCTAACCATTCATCTTCGGTATAACTACTATTTACAATGCTTTCACTAATTCCCAAATACTCATATATTTTATTTTTTATTGATTGTAATTGTTTATCATCTATATTGACCGGGTTACTATCCAATGGCGTATAATCTGATTTACTATCTATTGCAGCTATACCACCACTATTAGTTATTGTTAAGTAATCTTTTATAAAGGCTTCTTTTTCTTCCTTTAATTTTTCTGGACTTAATACCTGGTTATATTTTAAAATTCCCCGGATCGTTGCCCCTGACTTAATACTTTGTTCCATTCCTTCACTTTGTGTATGTGCTAAATCTAGCGTTGATAATATAGCCGTGTTTCTATCTCCTAATAAATCATTATCGTTAAAGTGTCGTCTAATGGTAAATACATCATTAAAAGGTAATATATAAATTTTTCCCTGTCCTATAAAGAATTTACAAAACATTTCTCCGGATAGATCCGTTACATATTCCATAGCTTGTGGTCTTATAGGCCATACTCCTTTTAGGTTTCCTTTTTCGTCTTTCTCCAAATAAGCAAATGCGTTGTTATATAAAAAATAATGTGTAGTCAATTTATAAATTAAATCATAGGCTGATATATAAGGGTTTGGCCTTGTTTGTAATATCCTATTAAGTATTTTGTCCCCTTCTTCTCTTTTGCCTTCATATTGCACTACATGCGTTATTTTAAGTTTACCGGCGTTCCTTGCTATGGCGTCAACTGCTGACCTGTATATATCATTCTCATAGGCGTTACCACTAAATGGGGTAAAATGGGCCGGACTTCCACTCATAACCTCGGTGGATTGTGTATCTTGTGGCTCTGGTTTTCTTCTATTAAATATTTTATCAATTATACTTGCCATTCTCTCACCCCTTATAATGTAACAAAATCACATATAACCTCTACTCTTATAGCCTTAGTTCCTTTTGGTGTTATTGCTATTAAATATTCTACTTCGTCCCCTTCTCTTAATTCTTCAAATACAGGGTTTCGTACTCCGTTTGAATGAAAAAATATATCCGTTCCATCTTCTTGTTTTATAAACCCAAAACCTTTTTTACCTAATATATTAAATACAATTCCTCTACCTTCTTTTAATCCTATTTTACTTTCCACTTTTTACACTCTCCTTTGCTTTTCTTTTTTTATAATATTTCTTACTGCTTCGTATGGCGTCGGATCATCTTTCCCATATCCATTTATTCTGTCTAGTGCTTTTTCTTTTTTCTTGTTGGCCCTTGTTTTACTTCTACATTTTGGCATTATAAAAACCCCCTATTCCGGAAACAATTTAATTGACATCAGAACGGTTTATTTCCTTGTAGACTATTTATAACCATTATACCATAATATAATA
>CAYLXY010000260.1:0-3371 GCA_964387405.1 uncultured Clostridiaceae bacterium | reverse complement strand
ATTTTAAACATCTTAGTAATTGTATAGGTGTTTTTTAATATTTTACGAATATATAATAAAAGTTATAGAGGAGGACCACACATGAGTTCAGAAATCATAAAAAAAGAAGATACAAAAATTACATTAAAGGTAGTTGTAGAGTCTGCTAAGTTTGAAGAGGCTATTAATAAGGTTTATAATAAAATGAAACCTAAATTTAATATCCAAGGATTTAGAAAAGGAAAGGCACCAAGGAAAATTATTGAAAGACATTATGGAGTGGAGATATTTTATGAGGATGCTATTGAAATAGTTTTTCCAGAGGCTTATGAAGCTGCCTTAGACAAACATGACATAGAAGCTATAGATCATCCAGAAATTGATATAGACACTATTGCTAAAGGTGAAGATGTTGTATTTACTGTAATTGTGGAAATTATGCCAGACTTTAAAGTTGCTGATTACAAAGGTATAGAAGTAGAGAAAAAAGAGTATAATGTACAGGAAGAAGATGTAGAGAAGGAATTAGATACTTTAGTGCAAAAAAATGCTAGAATGATTGCTATAGAAGATAGAGCGATAAAAGAAGATGATATGGTTATTATTGACTACAAAGGAATGATTGACGGAGTAGCCTTTGACGGTGGAACTGCTGAAAGACAAAGTCTTACAATTGGATCGGGACAATTTATACCTGGTTTTGAAGAGCAATTAGTGGGTAAAGGTATTGGTGAAGAGGTAAATGTTAAAGTAGCTTTTCCAGAAGATTATCATGGAGAAGATTTAGCAGGAAAAGATGCTGTTTTTGAAGTAGTAATACATGAAATAAAAGAAAAAGAATTACCAGTACTAGATGATGAATTTGCAAAAGATGTTTCGGAGTTTGATACACTAGAAGAATTAAAAAATGATATCAAAAATTCATTAGAAAAAGATGCAAAGAATAGAGCTGAGCAAGAATTAAAAAATAGTATTATTGAAAAAGTAGTTGATAATACAGACCTTGATGTACCAAACGCTTTAATTGAAAGACAAATAAGTAATATGTTAATGGATTTTGAATATCGTTTACAATCTCAGGGATTAAATTTAGAATACTATTTCCAAGTTTCAGGAACTAGTGAAGAAGACCTAAGGGCACAAATGAAAGTAGATGCTTTAACGACAGTTAAGAACGATTTAATCTTAAGAGAAATAGCATTGAAAGAAAACATAGTAGCTACAGATGAAGAGTTAAATGAACAACTTAAAGAGATGGCTAAACAATACAGTCAAGATTTTGAAACAATGAAATCTAATTTAAGAGAACAAGATTTAAAAGCTATAAAAGAGGGTATAGTTATTAGAAAAACAGTGGATTTTTTAGTAGAAAATGCAAAGATTGTTTAATTAAGCATACTTATGAAACAAAAAAGTGTTAGGAGGAGAAATAAATGGCATTAGTTCCTATGGTTGTAGAGCAAACTAATAGGGGAGAAAGATCCTATGATATTTATTCTAGATTATTAAAAGAAAGAATTATTTTTCTAGGGGATGAAGTAAATGATGTTACTGCTAGTTTGATAGTAGCTCAATTACTATTTTTAGAAGCTGAAGACCCTGACAAAGATATTCAAATATACATTAACAGTCCAGGCGGTTCAATAACTGCAGGTATGGCTATATATGATACTATGAATTATATTAAGCCAGATGTATCTACTATATGTATTGGTATGGCTGCTAGTATGGGTGCATTTCTTTTAGGAGCTGGACAAAAAGGTAAGCGATATGCACTTCCAAATTCAGAAATTATGATTCATCAACCTCTAGGAGGTACAAGAGGCCAAGCGGAAGATATTCGCATACATGCAGAGCGAATTCTAAAGACTAGAGACACGATAAATAAAATATTAGCTGAAAGAACAGGTCAACCATTAAAGACAATACAAAAAGATACAGATAGAGACTTTTTTATGGGAGCAAAAGAAGCTAAGGAATATGGTATAATTGATGAAGTGATTACAGCAAAAAAATAGTCACTATTTGAAAGAGGTGTAAAGATGTCTAGATTTGATGAAAAGAAGCAGTTAAAATGCTCTTTTTGTGGTAAGTCTCAAGATCAAGTAAGAAGACTTATTGCGGGTCCAAATGTATACATTTGTGATGAATGTATTGAACTATGTCAAGAGATAATTCAAGAGGAATTTGAAGAATATACTGAAGTTGATTTAGTAGATTTACCAAAGCCAAATGAAATAAAAGAAATATTAGATCAATATGTAATTGGGCAGGATCAAGCTAAAAAAGCTTTATCTGTTGCTGTTTACAATCACTATAAAAGAATAAATGTTGAGGATGTAAAAGGTGAAAACACAGAAATTCAAAAGAGTAATATACTAATGTTAGGTCCTACAGGATCAGGAAAAACTCTTTTGGCACAAACATTAGCTAGAATATTAAATGTTCCTTTTACAATTGCAGATGCGACTTCTTTAACAGAAGCAGGTTATGTAGGTGAAGATGTTGAAAACATACTACTTAAACTTATTCAATCAGCAGATTATGATGTTGAAAGAGCAGAAAAAGGTATTATCTATATAGATGAAGTAGATAAAATAGCTAGAAAATCTGAAAACCCTTCTATTACAAGGGACGTAAGTGGTGAAGGTGTACAACAAGCCTTACTTAAAATATTAGAAGGAACAGTGGCAAGTGTTCCACCTCAAGGTGGAAGAAAACACCCACATCAAGAGTTTATTCAAATAGATACTACTAATATTTTATTTATAGTTGGTGGTGCTTTTGGTGGTATAGAATCAATTATTCAAAAACGTACTGGTAAAAGTTCCATGGGTTTTGGTGCAACAATTGAAAGTAAGGAAGTTATAGATTTAGGATCTATACTAAAACAGATACAGCCTGAAGATTTATTAAAATTTGGACTTATCCCAGAATTTGTTGGTAGATTACCAGTAGTAGTAACATTGGACCAACTAGATGAGGAAGCCTTAGTACAAATATTAACAGAGCCTAGAAATGCCCTTACTAAACAATATAAAAGATTATTTGAAATTGATGGTGTAATTTTAGAAATAGAAGAAGAAGCACTTAGAACTATAGCTGAGAAGGCAATAGAAGTAAAAACAGGTGCTAGAGGATTAAGGGGTATTATAGAAGGAACAATGATGGACATTATGTATGAAGTTCCATCTAGAGAAGATATAGAAAAGGTTATTATCACAAAAGATACTATTAACAAAATTAGTGAACCCAAAATTATATTAAAAACATCAAGCAAAGCTAATTTAGAAAAAAAGAATTCTAAAGAATCTGCATCATAATAAAATAAAATGTCTCAACATATGTTGAGACATTTTTTAATGATACTTTAATATTGAGAAAAAATATAA
>CAYLXY010000259.1:0-3373 GCA_964387405.1 uncultured Clostridiaceae bacterium | reverse complement strand
ATATCAAGACTTTTCATATGTAATTTGTTAATATATAATTGTATGTAATAGAATCATATATAGTATAAGGATTTTATTTTTTAACAATAGATTTACTTAAGAGTATGGGAGGACTACAAATTGAGACATATACCACTTGAATATGCTAAACCCGGAAATTTTTTAGGACAAACATTATATAATACTAATGGACAGATTCTCTTAGCTAAAGGAACTATCTTAACTGATCGCTTGATTTCAAAAATAATAGAATCAGGATTTATGTCCATATATATTAGTGATGATGATAGTGAAAAAGATACAATTATTGAAGAAATTATAAAACCAGAAATTAGACAGAAAGCAATTACTTCTGTAAAGAAAATTTATCAATCTATAGCTAATGTCAATGGAAAAACCTCTTCAAAACAAATAGAAGAAACTATTTATGAATTAAAATCAATTGCAAACTCTATAGTAGATGATGTCTTAAGTAAAAGAGATATCATGATACAATTAGTAGATATTAAGAATTTAGACGATTATACTTATTCACATTCCGTAAATGTGGCTGTTTTATCTTTAATTATAGGTATATCTTATAATTTAAATAGGAATGATCTTAATGATTTAACCTTAGGCGGCTTACTTCATGACATTGGTAAAATGTTTATACCAGAGACTTTAATAAAAAAAGCTGGTAAATTAACAGATGATGAATTTGAACTTATGAAAGAACATAGTCTACGAGGATATACTTATATGAGAGATAAATTTAATATAAATGGTAGATCTAGAATAGTAGCTTTACAACACCATGAAAGGATAGATGGTACTGGATACCCACATAATTTAAAAGGTGATGAAATTCATTTGTTTTCTAGAATAACAACTATTGCAGATGTTTATGATAGCTTGACATCAGATAGAGTATATAGAAAGGCAGTTCCTGTAAATGAAGTTTTAGAATATATTATGGGAGGCTGTGGAAGTTTTTTTGATCATGATTTAGTAAATGTTTTTATAAAAAATGTTATTCCTTATCCTATAGGAACTTTTGTAAAATTAAGTAATGATACAATAGGAGTAGTAGAAGATATTAATTTAAATTTTTCATTAAGGCCAACTGTTAAGATTATAAGAGAACAAGGAAGAGAATGTTCTGAATATATTATGGAATTAACTAAGGAACAAGCCATAGTTATTGAAAAAATAGTTTATAACATATAGTTTGAAAGTTGATGATTACTTTGGAGGGTAGAAATGAGCAAAAGAGAAGAAATTATAGTTTCGGAAGATGAAATAAAAAGACAAGAAAATATTATTGAAGAGTTTAGAATATATAATAATGGTAAGAACAAGAAGTATATTATTATTACCTATGGTTGTCAGATGAACGAACATGACTCAGAGGTTTTATCTGGAATCTTAGAAAATATGGGTTATATGGCAACTGATTATAAAGATGATGCAAATTTAATTATATATAATACTTGTTGCGTAAGAGAAAATGCAGAATTAAAAGTATATGGTAATATTGGGGCATTAAAAAATCTAAAAAAACAGCGAGATGACCTTACTATAGCTGTATGTGGATGTATGATGCAACAGCCCCATATTATAGAACATATAAAAAATAAATATAAACATGTTGACCTAGTATTTGGAACACACAATTTATTTAGACTACCTGAATTACTAGTAAAGTCAATGGAATCTGAAAAAACATTTATAGAAATATGGGATCGTGAAGGAGAAATAGTAGAAGGATTGCCGGTTAATCGTAAATATCAATTAAAGGCATTTATTAATATTATGTATGGATGTAATAATTTTTGCACTTACTGTATTGTTCCATATACAAGAGGAAGAGAAAGAAGCAGGGAAATGAAAGATATATTAAGAGAGGCAAAACTTCTTGGAGAAAATGGAAGTAAAGAGATCACACTTCTTGGACAAAATGTAAACTCCTACGGCAAAACATTAGATGAAGATATTGATTTTGCAGATTTATTAAGAGAATTAAATAAAGTTCCAGGAATAGAAAGAATTAGGTTTATGACATCACATCCCAAAGATCTATCTGATAAATTAATTGATGTTATGGCAGAGTGTGATAAAGTTTGTGAACACCTCCATCTTCCATTTCAATCAGGTAGTAATCGAATTTTAAAAATTATGAATAGAAAATATACTAAAGAAAAATATTTATCTTTAATTGAAAAATTAAAAGACAGAATACCTAATATAGGATTAACTACTGATATTATTGTAGGATTTCCTGGAGAGACAGAAGAAGACTTTAAAGATACTTTGGATATAGTAGAGAAAGCTAGATATGATTCGGTATATACATTTTTATATTCTGTTAGAAAAGGAACTCCTGCAGCAAATATGGATAAACAAGTAGATAGAGAAACAAAACAAGATAGGTTCAATAGATTGATAGATAAAATAAATGAAATTAGTGCAGAAATTAATGAAAGTTATTTAAATAAAGTAGTAGAAGTATTAGTTGAAGGCCCTAGTAAAACAAATCCTGATAGATTAATGGGTAGAACAAGGGAAAACAAATTAGTTAATTTTGATGGAAGAGAGAATTTAATAGGGGAATTAGTAGATGTTCAAATTACAGAAGCAAAAACATTTTCTTTAAATGGAAAAGTTATAGAGTAAATAATATTAATAATCAAAATAGAATGCAATTGCATTCTATTTTGATTATTATAAGAATTGGCCTATTTATAAAGATAATAAGGAGGAATAAATTTGAGTAAGTTAACTCCTATGATGCAACAATATAAAGAAATAAAAGAAAAACACAAAGATTGTCTAATGTTTTTTAGATTAGGAGATTTTTATGAATTATTTTTTGAAGATGCTGAGATAGCAGCTAGGGAATTAGAAATAACCCTAACTGCTAGAGGTGGAACAGATAAAACTCCAATGTGCGGAGTACCTCATCATGCTTCAGATGCCTATATAGATAAGTTGATTTCAAAGGGCTACAAAGTTGCCATATGTGAGCAACTTGAAGATCCATCCCAAGCTGTAGGAATTGTAAAAAGAGATGTTGTAAGAGTTATAACACCTGGAACATTAATCGATACAAATCTTTTAGAAGATAACAAAAATAATTACTTAGCTGCCCTATATATATCATCTAAAGGATCTGGTTTAACTTATGTAGATATATCAACAGGAGAATTGTTTTCTACTGAAATTATGGGAAAAGAAGAAAAACAAAAAATAATAGATGAAATTACTAGAGTAAAGCCTAGTGAAATAATTTATTTTATTGAAGAAGACTCACAAAATAATATTATAGAGTCTATTAATAAAAGATTAGATGTTTATATTTCTGAATATGACTCATGGACCTTTGAAAAAGAAT
>CAYLXY010000258.1:0-3373 GCA_964387405.1 uncultured Clostridiaceae bacterium | reverse complement strand
TCTTTAATAAATTTCTGCTGCTTTTCAAGTAAATTAATAATATCTTTAATTTCTCCTTCATCTTCAATCAAATCAAGAACTTTAAAAGAAAGATAATACATATATTCTAATTCTAAACCTATATGGTCATCGGGTAAACTTCCAAAATCTAATACTTCCATACCCATTTCTTTATATAACTTTCTAACTTCCATAGTCTCTTCACCTAATAATCTTTTTCTTGGTGATCGATAAACTGATTCAAAAGGGGGAGCTAAAAGCTTATTTGGCCCCAAAAACAATCTTGCAAATTCAGCTTTTAACTCAGTGTTCAAATATTCTAAATCTTTATCTTTTAAACTTTTAAAATATATAATTAAATCTGTTTCAATTGAAGTTTCCTCTATATATTCATAATTTTTAGCCATTTTTATTAACTCTTCAATTATTTCCATTGAAGGTTCTTTCAAGAACATATGTCTTAACCAATCATAAGTATAGTACCTGGTTGCTATACTATTCACAATATTTTTTAAATTCAAAGTAATCACCATTCCCTTCTATTCCTTTATATCAAAGCTCTATTTTTTAGTTAGGGTAGTATGAATCTCATGGATGGATTAGTTTCTTCTACTAGAAAGTTTTTACCATTTTTAACACCTTTTTTTGCTTCTAATTCTTTTAAATCTCCAAATAGTAAAACTTTTACTGGACAAGTTTCAACGCATGCTGGCTCTTCTCCATCTAGCAATCTTTCATAACAAAAGTCACACTTTTCCGATTTATTAGTTTTTTCATTATATTTTGGTGCATCATATGGACAAGCTACTATACATGCTTGACAGCCTATGCATAATTCTAAATCTGTTATGACTATACCATTTTCTTCGTTTTTATATATAGCACTAACAGGACATACCTCCACGCATACTGGTTTTTCACAATGATGACAACTTGTTGTTATATATATATCTTCAGGTTTTTCTTCGAAACTATCCGCAATTCTTAATGATATCCCTATGTCTGAATTATTCCTTACTTGACATGCTGTTTGACAAGCTTGACAGCCTATACAGTATTTTTGATTTAATAAAAAACCTAATTGTTTAGCCATGATTTCCCCTCTCCTCCCTTATTAAGCTTTCTTAATTTCTATTAAATTAGTATGGAATGTTGATACATCTGCCATATCCCCTAATCTATCTGGAGTAAGTTCGTTAACACTTGTTCCCCATGGTATTAGTTTAGGCCATGGACATGCAAATGTTACAACAGAACCTTCTCTTGTGGCATTAGTAATCATTACCTTAAACTGAGTCTTGCCTCTTTCATTAAAAGCATCTACCAAATCACCTTCAGCTAATCCTCTTGATTTTGCATCTTGTGGACTTACATATATTATTGGATCTCCTAATATATCTTGTATTTGAGGAATATTATGCATTTGGCTATTTAATAAATTTTTTGAAGCAGGGGATACTAAATGTAATGGATATTTTTTAAATAATTCTGAAGGTTTTCCTGATCCTTCAGCTGGTGGTATATGTTCTGCTACAGGATGATATCCATCATTTTTTAGTTTTTCAGAATAAAACTCTATTTTCCCTGATGGAGTAGGAAACTTTTTATCAGCAAAAGGAGTAGTCTCATTAATCCTCATCCAATGCTTTTCTTTTAATTTGTCATAAGTGATACCTTTCATAAACTTATTGTTTTCATCGATAGCAATCCTACAAGTATCTTCTGCAGTTTCTTTAAAGCAATCATCTTCGAATCCCATATGACGAGCTAATCCATGAAATATATCTAAATTTGATTTACTTTCTCCTAATGGAGTTATTGCAGGTGTATTATGACGAACATAATAACCTAAGTAATCTTGTTGGATATCTTCATATTCAAAGAAAGAAGCTGCTGGTAGTACTATATCTGCATAATCTACAGTATCTGTTTGAAATAAATCTGCAACAATTACAAACAAATCTTCCCTTTCTAAACCTTCTCTAATAAGATTTACATTTGGTGCAATAGCCATTGGGTTACTATTGTATACAAACATTCCTTTTACAGGTAGCTTTTTTGTTGTTTCTAATTTTCCAGTTAAAACCTTTCCTAATTCATTCATATTAAGGGTTCTAAGTTCCCTATCTCCATATAAATCAAATCTACGCAATGCATCCCAATCATAACCCCAGAAATAACTGTTTATATAAACAAGGCCTCCACCATCTACACCTATCATTCCCACTAATGGTGGTAACAAAGATATTGCTCTTACCATATTTCCTCCATTTGAATTTCTTTGCATTCCATATCCAATACGTAAAATAGAAGGCTTTGTATTACCATACATACGTGCAAATTCTATTATCATGTCTGTTGATAATCCTGTAATCTCTGAAACCTTTTCAACAGGATATTTTTCAGCTTCTTTTACCAATTCATTAAAACCAATAGTGTATTTATCTATAAAATCCTTATCTTGCAAATCTTCTTTTATTAAAATATTAGCTATACCTAAAGCTAATGCACCATCTGTTCCTGGTTTAATTTGTAAGAATAAGTCTGCTTGATTTGCTAAAGCTGTTCTAACAGGATTTATAACTACAACTTTAGCTCCTTTTTCCTTTGCTTGCTGAATAAATTTAATTGCATGAACATTTGTTGCTGCCTCATTAATACCCCAGGATACGTACATTTTAGTTCGTGCATAGCTTTCTGGATCAACTCCCCCAGGATGTCCATATGTGTATGGAAGAGCCTTGGAACCTGCATCAGAACAAATAGACCGTTCTAAATGACTAGCGCCTATTTTATGAAAAAATCTATAAGGCACTCCATAATTATTAATAATACCTAAATTTCCGGAGTAGCTATATGGCATTATAGCTTCTGATCCAAATTCATCTATAATTTCATTAAATTTTTCTGTGATAGTATCATAAGCTTCTTCCCATGATATTCTTTCAAATTTTCCTTGGCCTTTTTTTCCAACCCTTTTCATAGGATGAAGAATACGATCAGGATGATAAACCCAGTTAATATAATGGTTCATTTTTACACATAGTCCTCCAGCTGTTATAGGATTTTCAGGATCACCCTTTATCCTTACAATTCTTCCGTCTACTACCTCACTTAAAATTGTGCAAGTATCATGACAATTTCTTGGGCATGCATTATATACAATATCACCTTTTGGTTTTGGGGGTCTAATTGTATTAGATCCTTCTGTAGTCACTTCCCCTTCTTTATTACATCCAGTTAGCCCATATAATGCAAGACCTCCACCTGTAAGAGCAGTACTTGCTAAAAAGGTTCGCCTATTCATTATTAAAGTTTCTAATCCTTTTTCCTTTTTCATATTGGAATAAAGCTTATTAAACTCCATAACAAG
>CAYLXY010000257.1:0-3376 GCA_964387405.1 uncultured Clostridiaceae bacterium | reverse complement strand
ATAGTGTTTGTGTCGAAATATTTATTAGTATGAGATATAAATTTATGACACGTATCTATAATGAAAGGAATGAATAATATGAGAAGTGATTCTGTAAAAAAAGGTATTCAACAAGCACCACATCGTTCTCTATTTAATGCACTTGGAATGACAGATGAAGAATTGAGTAGACCTCTAATAGGTGTTGTTAGCTCACATAATGAAATTGTACCAGGACATATAAATCTAGATAAAATAGTTGATGCAGTGAAAATGGGTGTTGCTATGGCAGGGGGAACTCCAATGATGTTCCCAGCAATTGCAGTATGTGATGGTATTGCTATGGGACATCAAGGAATGAAGTATTCCCTAGCTACTAGAGATTTAGTGGCAGATTCTACAGAAGCTGTTGCAATGGCTCATGGTTTTGATGCTTTAGTTATGGTGCCAAATTGTGATAAGAACGTACCGGGACTTTTGATGGCAGCGGCTAGACTTAATATACCAACTATATTTGTAAGTGGTGGACCTATGTTAGCAGGAAGGGTTGATGGAAAGAAAACAAGTTTATCTTCAGTATTTGAAGCAGTTGGTGCTCATGCAGTAGGAAATATGACAGAGGAAAAAGTTTATGAATATGAAAAACGAGCATGTTCAACTTGTGGATCCTGTTCCGGTATGTATACAGCAAATAGTATGAATTGCCTAACAGAGGCATTAGGCATGGGCCTACAAGGGAACGGAACTATACCGGCAGTATATTCAGCTAGAATTCAATTAGCAAAGTATGCAGGTATGCAGATTATGGAATTATTAAAACAAGACATTAGACCAAAGGATATTATGACAGAGGATGCATTTATCAACTCTTTAGCTGTGGATATGGCATTAGGATGTAGTACAAATAGTATGTTACATTTACCTGCAATTGCACATGAAGCAGGCATAGAACTAGACTTGGATATTGCTAACGAAATTAGTGCTAAGACTCCAAATTTATGTCATTTAGCACCGGCAGGACCTGCATATATAGAAGAGTTAGATGAAGCAGGTGGTGTATATGCTGTTATGAATGAGTTAAATAAAAAAGGTCTTTTAAAAACAGATATTATTACATGTACAGGGAAAACAGTGGCGGAAAATATAAAGGGTTATATTAATACAAATCCGGAAATTATTAGACCTATAGAAAATCCTTTTAGCCAAACAGGTGGGATTGCTATTTTAAAAGGAAATTTAGCTCCGGATTCTTGTGTTGTCAAACGTTCTGCAGTTTTGCCAGAAATGATGAAACATGAAGGACCTGCAAGAGTATTTGAATGTGAAGAGGATGCAGTTGAGGCTATCAAAGGTGGAAAAATTGTTCCTGGTGATGTAGTAGTAATTAGATATGAAGGGCCCAAGGGTGGACCAGGCATGAGAGAAATGCTTAATCCAACTTCTGCTATTGCAGGTATGGGTCTAGATAGCACTGTAGCACTCATAACAGATGGTAGATTTAGTGGTGCATCAAGAGGGGCATCTATAGGACATGTATCCCCTGAGGCAGCAGTAGGTGGAAATATTGCACTTGTTGAAGAGGGAGATATAATTAAAATAGATATTGATGCAAATACAATAAATATGGACGTAAGTAATGAGGAATTAGAACAGAGAAGAGCAGGGTGGGTGCCAAGAGAGCCTAGAATTACAACAGGTTATTTAGCTCGCTATGCAGCTTTAGTGACTTCTGGTAATAGGGGCGCTATACTGGAAGTTCCAAAATAATAAAAAGATCTATTTATAAATTAATGCCAGACTAATATTTTCTTCTTATAAAATATCGGTCTGGCATTTATATTTGTAATTTTTTATTATAGGGTTTTCAACTATTAAAGTTTTTACATACATAAGTCATAGCTTTTGTTAGTGGATTAAAAAGAATTAATACAATTATAAAATTAGAAACTCCATGAACTATATCAAAAGGAATTCCGCTAATCCAGTAGGCTATTCCATATGCGTATCCATAGAAAAAGGATTCTATTATAGCAAAGAAAGCACCAAAGAATAATCCAAACAGGCCTGCTACTGTTGCATATCCATATTCGTTTCTAATAGTGCCCTTTATAAAATGTGTAAGAATTATTAACAAGGGCCAAATAAAGTAATATACTAAAAACCAAGTAGAAAAACCATATATAAGTATTTCTGTTGTTGTAAATATGATTGACACCAAAATACTAGGTTTAAGACCAAAGGTAACTGTATATACAATGAATAATAAGGATACTACTTCCACATTAGGAATAAAGCTTAGTATTAATTTACCAGATGTGATGGAGGCACTTAGTAGACCTATAAGGGCAATATCCCTAGCTTTTAATTGGCCCAATTTATCAATTCAAACTTATACTTATCCCCATTATTTAAAGGTATTTCACCTGCACCTACGGTAGCATCCCTTTCGTTTATATATATATGAAAATATTCACTGTTTTCATCTGCCGTATAATTCATCATACCTGTAATCATTGTACCTAGATCAGAATCTATAGCGCTTAATCCTAATTCTTTTTTATGTTCATTTAATAGTTCCATCAAAAACTCATGGTCTGTTTGAAACTTAAAATCTTCATTTATATTTTCATTCTCAACCACTATTTCAATAGTAACATTTTTAGCACCCTCTACTCCCTGTGGGGATAAAAAGCTTTTATATCCTACTAAAGCTAGTCCGGCAATTACCAATAATAAGACAATTACAAGGACTTTATTTTTCATGTTTTTCATATTTGATTCCTCCCAATAATTACATAATTATAAAACAACTTAACTTATTACTTAGAATTTTATAGTTACAATAAAGCCTATACTCATTCATAAATAGGTAGATGTTTTGCCTAATTTATGGATTATTCCTCCTTTTTATAAAGAAAAACCCTTCAATTAATAACTGAAGGAGGATTTGAAATATGGATTAAATTATAATCACAGTAAAGACATATTATAAACGAAGTATACCAAGTTTGCCATATTCAAAACACCCCTCATTACCCGTGAAGTTAATGATGTTTTTTATATAGGCAGGTCTTCCGGCTCGGATGTAAATCAAGATTTTGCCTTCCCAGTTACCCAGTGGCTTTATAAAATCGATACATTCCTTACGGCGGCGGGACCGCACAGGCTTTAAACCTGATTCCCTTTTAATGTCATGCTTGATATGCAACCTATATTTTCTATTAAGTTAATTACTTTATGATATTATAATTTTTACTAAAAAGCAACTGTAGTTAAGTTTCTGGAGGTACTTTATATAAAGATTCCAAGAAAAATTTAAAATTATTCAAATTAATATGAAAAACATCTTTACATCAAACGTATGTTCGGGTATAATAATACAAAAGAACCTATGTTT
>CAYLXY010000256.1:0-3378 GCA_964387405.1 uncultured Clostridiaceae bacterium | reverse complement strand
AATAAGATGGGGGCATACAATGAAAGCTTTAGTTATTTTAGGTAGTCCAAGAAAAAACAAGAATACAGATACTTTATTAAATGAAGTAATCAAAGGCCTACAATCAAAAAATGTAGAAGTAGAGAAAATAAACTTAGGCCAATTAAAATTTGATCCATGCATTGCATGTGATTTATGCGCAGAAACTGGATATTGTTATAAAAAAGATGATATGGCAGGTATTTACAGTAAATTTGATAAGGCTGACATTATAGTTATTGGATCACCAATGTACTTTAATTCAGTAACATCTATAACAAAAGCTATGATTGATAGATGTCAATCATTTTGGTCTAGTAAATATAAATTAAATCAATCACCTATAGATAAAAACAAAACAAGAAAAGGTATGTTTGTAGGGGTTGCAGGAGCAAAACAAAAAGAAGGAGGATTCATTGGATCTACAGTAGTAATGAAGTTGTTTTTCAGAGCAATTAATACTGAATATATGTATAATATACTTGTAGATAATACAGATGAATTCTTCGTAGGCGACTCTAAGGAAGATCTTCAAAATGCATATAATATGGGAGTTAAGCTAGCTGAAAATTAAATAATAAAAATATAAAAATAATTAAACATATTTATAAAACGAAGGGCATATGCCCTTCCTTTTATAAATTCTATACATTAAATCTAAATAATATAACATCCCCATCTTCTACTACATATTCTTTACCTTCAAGTCTTACAAGCCCCTTTTCTTTAGCCGCAGCATTACTACCATGCTCTACTAAATCTTCAAATGCAACTATTTCTGCACGAATAAATCCTTTTTCAAAGTCAGTATGGATTCTACCAGCCGCTTGAGGTGCCTTTGTTCCTTTCTTAATTGTCCAAGCTCTTACTTCTTTAGGTCCTGCAGTTAAATAACTAATAAGTCCTAAAAGAGAATAGGATGCTTGTACTAAACGTTCTAATCCAGATTGCTCTAAACCTAATTCCTCTAAAAACATTTCCTTCTCATCATCTTCTAGTTCAGCTATTTCAGCCTCTATTTTAGCACAAATAACAACAACTTCAGCATCTTCATTCTTAGCAAATTCCCTAAGAGTCTGTACATATTCATTATTTTTTCCGTCATCTGCAACTTCATCTTCAGAAACATTTGCAACATAAATAATAGGTTTGTTTGATAATAAATTAAAGCTTTTCAGCATCTCAGCTTCTTCTTCATCACACTTTAAAACCCTTGCAGATACACCATCTTCTAAAGCAGAGTAAACTCTTTTCAAAAGATCGATCTCTGGTCCTAAAGACTTATCACCTTTAAACATTTTTTCAGTTTTTTCAATTCTTTTTTCAACAATTTCTAAATCAGATAAAATCAGCTCTAAGTTTATAGTTTCAATATCCCTTAATGGATTGACATTTCCATCAACATGTGTAATGTTAGAATCTTCAAAACACCTAACTACATGTAAAATCGAAGCTACTTCACGAATATGAGATAAAAACTTATTTCCTAAACCTTCTCCCTTACTAGCACCCTTTACCAAACCTGCAATATCATAAAACTCAATTGCAGCAGGCAATATTCTTTGGGAATTATTTATTTCCTTTAAAATCTTTAATCTAGGATCAGGTACAGAAACCACACCTACATTAGGCTCTATTGTACAAAAGGGATAATTAGCTGATTCTGCACCTGCTTTTGTAATAGCATTAAATAAAGTACTCTTTCCTACATTAGGCAAACCAACAATGCCTAGTTTCATTAAAATCTTCCTCTCTATATTAAATATATGTTTTAATTAATATTAGAAATAAACACAATTAAGATTATACAATATTCTTGAATTATTGGCAATAAATAAAGATTTAGAAGATGAAAACACAAAAATAAAAATGAAATTTATGGGAAAACGAAATAAAAAAACTTGAATTTATGTTAATCAATAGAAAATAGTGAAAAAAGTAGTCTAATAAAAATAAATTTTAGAGATACAATAGATATCAGGAGGTGATATTTTGAAAAATAAAAAAATGATATTAATAGTTTGTACACTATTACTTGTATCTTTAGTAGGAATTGGATGTAAGGCAGCCGAAAAACCAGTTCCAAATCAACAAACTACAGATAGAAATAAAGTAACAAACGAAAAAAATATTCCAAGGACCGACGAAGTCTTACCAAAAGATAATGAAGTGTTACCAAAAGATAATGAAATTAACAAAGATAAAGACACAATTACTGAAGATAATACAAATAATATGAATGATAAAGCAGATAGAATTATAAAAGAAGTAGAGAATATAGAGGATGTTAAAACAGCTACAGTAGTTATTACAGAACATACTGCATTAGTTGGT
This sequence comes from uncultured Clostridiaceae bacterium, assembly GCA_964387405.1. Lineage (GTDB taxonomy): Bacteria > Bacillota > Clostridia > Peptostreptococcales > Natronincolaceae > JAAZJW01. Next base: position 1,026 of record CAYLXY010000256.1, on the reverse strand, counting down.
ATAAACTTAACTTCTGGAACTAAAGGAGAATTAAATAGCGAAATTAAAAATAAAGTAGAAGATGCAGTTAAAAAAGCAGATAAAGATATAACCAAAGTAAGTGTAAGTGCAGATCCGGATATATTTACAAGAATTGAAAATATATCCAAAGAAATAGGGAATGGCCGTCCATTAAGTGGATTTGGTTCAGAAATAGAAGAGATTATTAGAAGAATAACACCAAGTATGTAAATAAAAAACAAATAAAGACGGATTATCCGTCTTTATTTGTTTTTTATATAAGTTTAATATAGTGAAAAAATCTCTCTCCCCTAGGAGAGAGAGGGTGAGATTTGAATATAGTAAATCTTTTATTAAAAAACTGTCGCAATTCATTTGACAACTAAGGTTACATTATAATATGAAAAAATTACAATTTTAGTCTTTCAAATATAGATCAGATATAATATAATGATATAAAGTTAATTGTTTTAGAAAGAGGTGGTTTAATGAATCCCGTAGCTTTTAAAGTTTTTGACATAGATATTGCTTGGTATGGAATTTTAATTTCGTCTGGTATATTATTGGGAATTGTAATTGCTACTTATCGAGCTAAAAAAGAAGGTTTGTATAGCGAAATTATAGTAGATTTGGCTCTTATGGCAGTACCTGCTGCAATTATTGGAGCTAGAATATACTATGTTATATTTAAATTAGATGTTTACAAAGAAGATCCCATAAAAATATTTAATATAAGGGAAGGTGGACTAGCTATACACGGTGGTGTAATTGCAGGAGTATTAGTTGGATATTTATTTAGTCGCTATAAAAATATTGGATTTTGGACCCTTGCAGATATATGTGCTCCAAGTATTATATTAGGACAGGCAATAGGTAGATGGGGTAATTTTGTTAATCAAGAAGCATATGGCAGACCAACCGATCTTCCTTGGGCTATAGAAGTTAATGGTATAAATGTACATCCTACATTTTTATACGAATCATTGTGGAACTTTGGAGTATTTGGATTTTTATTATATTATTCTA
>CAYLXY010000255.1:0-3385 GCA_964387405.1 uncultured Clostridiaceae bacterium | reverse complement strand
ACTTCATTACGCTTCCACGACGCATCCAATGCTTTGCTTAATAAATTTATATTATTATACATTTTATACCTCCACCAAAAACTTCATCATTTTAATTCTTCATATAGTTTTCTTATTATGTTAATTATATCTTATTTGATAATAATAATAAAGATGTTTTAGACATATATTTGTCATGTTCAACATGTTTCTACAATATAGTGGGTAAAATGCTAGTTTAATTTTTAACCTAAAACAATCATAAGTAACTATATTTGACAAAACAAGTTAATTTCCTGCTTTATTTGCTCTTTTTATATATATAGGACTAAACTCCCATATAATATAAGGATATGATTTTAAGCAAGAAAATTATTATAGGTAAACAATTTCACATGATTAAATAGATAAATAACACATTGCTTTTTATTTTTCATAATTTTAGGCAAAAGAAAAACTAACTGTTGATTTAAATAAAAACAGTTAGTTTTATATTTTTTTATTTATTAACTGAGCTTTATTTTATCTCTTAACTTTTCTTAACTCAACAAGAAGATTTTCATTTAAAATTTTAATATATGTGCCCTTCATACCTAGTGATCTTGATTCAATCACTCCAGCGCTTTCAAATTTTCTTAAAGCATTAACTATAACAGAGCGAGTAATTCCAACCCTATCTGCTATTTTACTAGCTATTATTAAACCTTCTTCACCATCTAATTCATTTAATATATGTTCAACAGCCTCTAGTTCTGAATAAGATAAAGTCCCTATAGCCATTTGCACTACAGCTTTTTTCCTAGCCTTTTCTTCTATAGCCCCAGCTTCCGATCTTAATATCTCTATTCCTACTACTGTCGCACTATATTCAGCCATTATTAAATCATCATCATTAAATTCCTGTCCATACCTGGCTAATACTAAAGTTCCTAAACGTTTGCCACTTCCATTGATAGGAACAATAGTTAGAAGTTTTTCATAACTATCAATATCATACTTAAATATTGTTAAAAGTTCATCTTTAGTAATGTTTGCCTTAGTTTCAGTTATAGATAATAATTGTTCATTATACTCTTCAGTAAATCTCTTTTTACCTGTTTTTTTATCTACAACTATTGGACAATCTGTAGCATCTGTTAAACTTACTCCTAATACTTTTCCTTTAACACTTGCTACATATGTGTTTGCATCTAAAATCTCACTTAAAATCCTACAAACTTCATTAAAAGATATAATATTATCCTCAGACTGTTGTAAAATTCTATTAATCCTTCTTGTTTTTTCTAATAATGTACCGTTCATTACCTTTCCTCCCTAGCAATCGTTTAACTTTCAACTTGTTCTTCATATTTACAATCTTTATCAATGCATGTTAATTTATCACCTTTTTTACTTTTCTTATAAACTAGTATTTTTCCACATTGTGGACATTTTTTATCTACAGGTTTACTCCAAGATACAAATTTACAGTTTGGAAAACTACTGCAACCATAGAACAATCTATTTTTCTTAGACCTTCTCTGTATTATATCTCCATCTTCACATTGTGGACATTTGACACCAATTCTTATAAGAAAGGGTTTAGTTTCGTCACAATCAGGGTAATTAGAACAAGCTAAAAACTTCCCATATCTGCCATGCTTAATTAACATGGTAGCATTGCATTTTTTGCAGATTTCGTCACTTTCTTCTACAAAATTAATTTGTTCCATGTTTTCTTCAGCATAGATTAACATTTCATGAAAATCACTGTAGAACTCTGCAATAAGTTCTTTCCAATCATAGTTTTCGGTTTCTATACTGTCTAACTTTTCTTCTAAATTAGCTGTAAAATTAACATCTATAATTTGAATAAAATACTCTACTAAAATTTCATTTATAATATAGCCAAGCTCTGTAGGAACAAGATTTCTGCCTTCTCTTTCTACATACCCTCTAGAAAGTATTGTAGATATAGTTGGAGAATAGGTGCTAGGTCTACCTATACCCAATTCTTCCATAGTTTTAACCAAGGATGCTTCTGTATATTGAGCTGGTGGTTGGGTAAAATGTTGCTTGGGTAATCTATCTATAACTTTTACCTTTTCTCCTTCTTCTAAAATAGGTAAATCGATGTTTTCCGATATATTTGAATGACTATATATTTTTAAAAATCCATCAAATTTTAATATAGAACCAGTTGCCCTAAACATTACTTTATTCACTTCAAGATCTACAGATAAAGTATCATACAAGGCTGGTGCCATTTGGCTTGCCACATATCTTTCCCATATTAATTTATATAAAGTGTGTTGATCTTTAGTTAATAGTGGTTTAATTAGACTAGGATGTTTAGATACATCTGTGGGTCTTATAGATTCATGTGCATCTTGTATACTTTTCTTTTTCTTAGTATCTTTTTTCTTAGCGCTTGTCTTTTTTATATATTTCTCACCTAAGTTATCTATAATATATTGATTTAAAACTTCTTTAGCTTCTGCGGATATTCTAGTGGAATCGGTTCTAATATAAGTTATTAAACCTATTGTTCCTTCTTTTTTCAAATCAATACCCTCATACAATTGTTGTGCTATAGACATTGTTTTTCTAGTAGAAAATCTCAATCTATTAGCAGCTTCCTGTTGAAGTGTACTGGTAGTAAAGGGTAGGTTGGGATTCCGTCTTTTTTGACCTTTTCTAACTTTTTTAACTACTAGTTCATCATCGCCCATTGTATTCAATATACGATTTACTTCTTCTTCTGTTTTTATATCTTTATTTCCTAGGTCGTCTACTTGAAATTTAGCCTCAAATTTTTCTTTTTTATGATTTTCTACATTTAATAATAAGCTCCAATATTCTTCTGGTTTGAATTTTTTAATTTCTTCTTCTCTATCAATTATAAGCTTTGTAGCTACAGATTGAACCCTACCAGCGCTCAATCCTTTTCTAACATTCTTCCACAGAAGAGGACTGATTTGATAACCTACTAATCTATCTAAAACCCTTCTCGCCTGTTGTGAATCTACTAAATTACGGTTAATAGGTCGTGGTTCTTTTATAGCAGTTTTTATAGCAGTTTTAGTTATTTCATTAAACTCTATTCTGCATTTAGTATCTTCTTCAATTCCTAAAGCCCTAGCTAAATGCCAAGAAATAGCTTCTCCTTCTCTATCAGGGTCAGTTGCTAAATAAACCTTCTTTGATTTTTTTGCTAAAGCTTTGATTTCTTTTAGTATTGGTCCTTTGCCTCGTATAGTAATATATCTTGGTTCAAAATTATTATCTATATCAACACCTAATTTACTTTTAGGTAAGTCTATAACATGTCCAACAGATGCTTTTACTATATAATTCTTTCCTAGAAATTTTTCTATTGTTTTTGCTTTTGCTGGCGACTCCACAATTACTAGGGATTTTGCCAATT
>CAYLXY010000254.1:0-3396 GCA_964387405.1 uncultured Clostridiaceae bacterium | reverse complement strand
CTAGTGAATTCAAGCTATTAATGCTATATTATTAAAGTGTTGTGAATAATTCAGGATGAATTTGGATATGTGGATCCAATAATAATAAATACAGATGATACTATAATTGGTGGCCATCAAAGATTAAAAGTATTAAAGGATTTAGGATTTACAGAAGTTGATTGTGTAGTAGTTGAAGTAGATAAGACAAAAGAAAAAGCATTAAATATAGCACTTAATAAAATATCAGGATCCTGGGACGTGGCCCTATTAAAAGACTTGATTGACGATTTAAAAGACTCAAATTTTGATATTGAGTTTACCGGATTTGAACCACCAGAACTAGATGAACTGTTCAATCAACTTCATGATAAGGATATTAAAGAAGATGACTTTGACATAGACGGAGCTTTGGAGGAAGAATCATTTGTGAAGCCTAATGATATTTGGTTATTAGGAAGACATAGACTCTTATGTGGAGATGCCACGAATCCAAATGATATGGAAAGGCTTATGGATGGAAACAAAGCAAATGCCTGTATTACCGACCCGCCATATAATTGTGACTATACTGGTGGAACTGGGATGAAGATACAAAATGATAATATGTCCAATGATGCCTTTAAACAATTTCTATTAGACTCTTTTAAAAATATCTATGATCATTTAGCAGATGGGGGAGCTTTTTACTCATTTCATTCAGATGCAGAAAAGGTTAATTTTTATAATGCAACTATTGAAGTTGGATTTCATTATTCAACAACTTGTATATGGGTAAAGCAATCTTTGGTTCTATCTAGAATGGATTATCACATGAGACATGAGCCTGTGATTTATGCTTTTAAGAATACTACAAGACATAAATGGTATGGTGGAAGAAAATTAACTACTGTTTGGGAATATGATAGACCTACTAAATCAAAGCTTCATCCAACTTCTAAGCCATTAGATTTAATAGGGTTTCCAATGAAAAACTCATCACTAGAAAACTCAATAATACTAGATCCTTTTGGGGGAAGTGGTAGTACCTTAATAACTAGCGAGCAGTTAAACAGAATTTGTTATATGTCAGAATTAGATCCAAAGTATGCTGCTGTAATAGTTAAAAGATATATCAACGAAGTTCAAAAAGATACTGATGTTTTCGTAATAAGAGATGGGGAGAAAATTAAATATAGTGATTTAGTAGTTGAATAAAAATCTAATTAATAAAGAGCATTCTTAACTAAACCTAAGGATTGCTCTTTTCTTATGTCCAAAAATAAATATAGAAAAGAGCAATAAGGAGGTTAGAAAAATGAAAGTTAATGATGTGAAAATAGGAGATGTTTTTAATAAATTAGAAGTATTAGAATTACTAGGATACGATAAATGGAGAAAAAACAAACTAGCCAGATGTAAATGTCAGTGTGGAAAAGAAAGTACTGCTCAAATAGCTAATTTAATAAGTGGACATACAAAGAGCTGTGGTAAATGTAATCGAGTAGAAGTAGGAGATGTCTGGAACAAGTGGACTGTGGTAGGAGAAACTGAAAAAACAAAGGGACACAATAGGATGATGCAGTGTGTATGCAAGTGTGGAAATACATCTACTATTGCAGCGACTAGGCTTGCCAATGGCCATACTAAAAGCTGCGGTAAATGCAATAGAGCTGAGATTGGAGATGTATATGGCGAGTTAAGGATCATATCAGAGGGTGGAAAAGACGATGCAAATAGGAGAAGAGTAAAATGCATCTGTAGTTGTGGTAAAGAAACCACAGTAGATGCCTATAATTTAACTAGTGGAATAACAAAAACTTGTGGTAGGTGCAATGAAACGCTTTATAGAATAGAAGGTAAGATAAGTTATGGAATTTTGCCAGATGGTACAGAGTTTTATTTTGATACTTCTAAGTTGAATTTAGTAAAAAAACATCAGTGGCATAGTGATGCAGATAAATATATAAAAACTTCAAAGGAATCTGGAAAAGGAACTAAATTAATTCATCGAATGCTTATAAAAGCACCTAATAATAAAGTGGTAGATCATATTGATGGAAATCCTAGAAATAATCTTATTAAAAACTTAAGACTGTGTACTAGACAGCAAAATATATTTAATCAGAAGCTTAGTAAAGCAAATACAAGTGGCTATACTGGAGTGTATCCATTGAAAAATGGGAAGTATGTAGCTTGTATAGGATTTAATAGAAAGAAGATAAATCTAGGAAGATATAAAAATTTATATGATGCAGCAATGATTAGGAATGAAGCAGCCAAGTTATTATTTGGTGAATTTGCTAGACTGAATGATTCGCCAGAAGCTCCAGTCCATATTAGACAATATGTTTATGAAAAATGTAAAGACCATTTAATTGATGAAAAAGAAGTAGCAATTTAAATTAAATTAGAAGTTCACATAAACCTTGACATACAGACCCTTCTGAGTGATATATGTAAGTAACAAAATATTGGAGGGATGGAAATGGATAGAAAAGAAATAGTTAAAATCATAGGTGAGCACCTCGGTCTAAAGTCTAAATATCTAGGAGTACCAAGCTTTGCATATGAAATTGGGGATTTTAAAATTGATAGGGAAGGAAAAATAAAAAATGAAGCTGGTGAAGAATTTCAATTAGAAGATATTTTAAATCCAGCAGCAGAAGCTTTAAACACAAATGAAATAACTACTGTGGAGATATTAATTCCATTAGAAGGCCACACCTTAAACACCCTAAAAAATTTAATCAACATGATCTACAGTAGACAGGTATTAATTAAAAATGCTTTTGAGATTGAAGAAGACATATTAGAAAGAGAAGTATTAGAAAGTATTGATGAGATAGATTCAGTAGAAGAGTTTAAAAATATTTTAAAGAGCAGAAACATAAAAATTGAAAATGAAAACATAATATTTACAATAGACACAGACTTAGTAAGAGCCGCTGCCTTATTCTTTGGACTTCTTAATGAAAAATCAAAAGAGTTAAAATATGCTTCTAGAAAGCCAGTAGATACAGATAATGAAAAGTATACATTTCGAACATGGCTTATGCGACTTGGAATGATAGGTGATGAATATAAGGAAACTAGAAAAGAACTTCTAAAAAACCTTTCAGGAAACTCTGCTTTTAGAAAGCCAGGTGATAATGATGAAGCCTAAATGCAAACTTATAGGAGAAGATGGAAATATATTTAATATATTAGGAATAGCTTCTAAAACTTTAAGAGAAGCAGATTTAAAAGATAAAGCAGATGAAATGATTATAAGAGTAACAAGTTCAAAATCATATCTAGAAGCCCTAGCAATAATAAGTGAATATGTAGACATATATTAAAAAGATGTCTTTATTAAAAGATAGTACTTGCTATTTACCTCCACCTGAGTGATATATGTACACAAGGAAAACACACCACAAGGAGGTAAATACAATG
>CAYLXY010000253.1:0-3404 GCA_964387405.1 uncultured Clostridiaceae bacterium | reverse complement strand
ATCATTTTACTTGCTCCTTCTTCTCGAATACTTATTGGCTATATACTTTGGCCTATAATTAAACTCTTTTATAGGAACTCTTCTTAAAAAGTCTTTTTTCCCTTCCTTGTTGTAGGGAGCTATTGGGTATAGGTATGGAACCCCAAAAGACCTGATGCTAACCATGTGGAATGTTAATATTAATATTCCACATATTATGCCATATAACCCCAAAACAGCACTTAATATAAGAATTATCCATCTATATGAAATAACCATTTGTTTTAATTCTGGATTTACAAATTCTGTTATCCCAGAGATTGAAACTATGATAACCATAACAGCACTTACAAGATTAGCTTCAACAGCAGCCTGTCCTATGACTAAACCACCTACTATAGATGCTGTTTGCCCTACAGGTTTAGGTAATCTCAATCCAGCTTCCTTTAATATTTCAAAGAAAAAAATCATTGATACAGCTTCTAAAAAGCTTGGCAAGGGCACTCCTTCTCTTTGCCTTGCCATAGAAATCAATAGGTCTGTAGGTATCATCTCTTGATGAAAATTTATTAAGGCTATATACACTCCAGCTAAGGTGGTACTTATAAAAAAAGATGTAAATCTAAGGATCCTTAAATATGTGCTAAAGTTGGATTTAATATAATAATCTTCTGGCACCATAAGTTTTTCTATAAAAATGCTTGGCAGGGTGCAAGCATCTGGTGAACCATCACACAAAATCCCTATTCTCCCCTCTAGGATTTTACCAGCCACAACATCTGGTTTTTCCGTGGTATATGTGGTGCTAACTATACTTTTAGGTGAATCTTCAATATACTGGCTAATATAGCCCACATCAAGAATTGCATCTATTTTAATCTTTTTTAGCCTAGCCTTTAATTCTGCTAGTATTTCTTCATTCACTATTCCTTTTATATAAACTATAGATACTTTTGTGTTTGTTTGTTGACCAAAGATAAAATCTTCAAAAACTAAATTATTATTTCTAATTTTGCGTCTTATAAGTGTTTTATTTACTCCTATATCTTCTATAAATGCTTCTTTAGGACCCTTTATAACTTGTTCATCTTGAGATTCTTGTATTGTTCTTTTTTCATAATCACAAAGATTTAATAAATAACATGTTTCAAGCTTCTCATGAAATAACACAAGATTACCGGAAGTTATTTCCATAATAATATCGTCCATTTTATTTGTTTCTTCAATTCCAGAAATTCTTACTGTGGATTTTATATCTAGGGGTGATGTTAACTCTTGCATTAAAGGTTGTAATATAGATTTATTTAAAGCTTCTTTATCTATAAATCCATTTATATACGCAATTAATACCATATCACCTACTAAGGTTTTAAATTCATATAAGACCAAGTCCGATGAATTATTAAAAAGATTTCTTATTTTAACTTTATTTTCTTCTACATTTTTAGAAATCATAAACAATCCCTCATTTACTGTATGATTGTCTATAAGCATTGCCAATTAATGAGTAATTTATATCAAAACACCCCTCAAATTTAAATTTGAGGGGTGTAATAGTTTCTTTTTTATTTATTGCTTAATATTTGATCCCAAACATCAAGGTATAGCTCTTTTGATTCGGTTTCTTTATAATTAGGTATGTTCCCTAATCTCCAAAGAGAAATTCCTTTTATATCAAACATTCTTGCAAGCTTTACTTTTGCCTGCATACTGCGTGAATCCTCATACCAAAGGACATTATGAGTTTGATCAGAGTTATCAAAAAATAAAGTATATGGATTCTGGCTAAGATTAGAATATTTCATATCAACTTCTGTAATGAGCCTTTCTAATATAATATTATAACTTGGCCTATAAGGATATCGTTCAATAACCTTTCCATCCCTAAGTTTCCATTGTGCTGCATCAAATGAAAGCTGCAAGCATATTTTGTTTAAATCTTGAACTCCAATTTCTTCATCTGTAATAGCCTTTAGTGCATAATAAATTTCATCAATAGGTGAAAGGGGTGTGATAGTATATCCACTTTCCATATCATTGTCAGTAAGCTTTTTGGCATTATAATCATGTGCCATTAAAATTACCTTATCTGCAATTTCTCCAATGGCTTTATAGTCATAGGCATCATAATACTCCTGCCCTGGTTTTCTTTTAGGGTGAACTGTTACATATAGATTTTTATCTGATTTATCAAGCTCTTGCTTAAGTTGTGCTAAAAACGTGGTAAAATTTCCTTTTAAAAGTTCCCCTCTCATACTTTCAAAATCAATTGTAACACCATCAAATGAAACTACCCTGCCATCCTTAATTGTAGTATTAACCTGTTCTACTATAGATGTAATGGCTTGTTTGGTTAATTCAGGGTTCATTAATATGTGCTCAATCAATGGTGCTTTTGTACCATCCTTAGAATATATCTGCGTGTTATTATCTGCAAATACCATCAATTGAGTGGAAACTTTATTTTTTCGGGCAAAGTCCATAGGTTCTAAAAATCCATTTGGAATATAAAAATCGTTATTATTATTAGCAGTAGTATTTAAAATTACTTGTCCCTTTAATTGATCATATTCCACCTGGCTCCAACCAAAACTTACTGAGTCTAAATCAGTAATCATATTTATCTGATCGTATGATCTAATTGCATAAAAACCATGCAGTTCATTTAATCTTCCATTAAGCTTTTCATACATCCGCATCATCATTGCTGTAGCTTCTTCTCTTTTGGCAGTATGACTAGGGTTAAATTTGTTATTCCCAACACCTTTTATAATGCCCAAATCCTTTGCAATGGTTATGTAAGCTACATTATTTGAAACATCTTCGAAATAGTTGTCTAAATAAGTAAGTTGTTTAGCAAGCGTATCGTAGCCTAAGGTATTTACAATCATTATAGCCATATCCTCACGGCTAATAGCTTGATCAGGATAAAAGTTATCTTGATTTTTTGACATCACATTGTTTTTTAAGGCCGTTTCAATATAGGGATAATACCATTTTGTAGTATCCATATTATCATTAAAACTGCCTGTTTTCGGCTTTACCATCTCCCACTTCATAAGTTTCACTAGATATGTAACAAATTCACTTCTTTTAATGTCTAAGCCCATGCCAAAATTATTATTACCCATGCCTTCAGTAATTCCCAGTGCTCGCATATCATGAATAGCTTTATCTGCCCAATGTCCCTCTGGCACATCATTAAATCGATGAACTTCACCTTGGTAGGTAAATGCCTGTATTGGTAGCACTAGTAATACTAAAATTAAAATTACACTTGTTATATTTTTGTCCTTATAATTCATAATAATCCCTCCTCAAATACACTAACCGAAAGCACTATAAAATATCTAGTTGGTCAGTGCTTTATTGTATAATATTAATTAAATACATAGTTGATTGTTTTTATCTTTAGGTATTTAAAA
>CAYLXY010000252.1:0-3406 GCA_964387405.1 uncultured Clostridiaceae bacterium | reverse complement strand
CACTTTCTAATAATTTAATAAATACATACTTATAGAATTTTATGGGCTATAAAGTAAGGACAATTATTTATTTCATCTTTATATATATGAGCTTCTATTCTAAATATATCCTTTAGCAGTTTAGAGTTTATTATTTGTCTAGGACTTCCCTTTTTATAAATTTGTCCATCCTTTAGTACATATATATTGTCTGAATATCTGGCAGCTTGATTCAAATCGTGAAGAACCATTATTACCGTAAGTCCTAAGGATTTATTTAACTCCTTTACTAATTCCAAAACCTCTATTTGATAGGATATATCTAAATGTGTGGTTGGTTCATCTAAAATTAATATTTTAGGTTCTTGAGCTAATGCCATTGCTATCCAGGCTCTCTGTCGTTCCCCTCCAGATAAAGTGTTTACATATCTATCTTTAAATTTTTCTAATCCTGTTTGTTTAATTGCCCATTGAATTACTTCCTTATCCTTTTTTTCTATCCTTTTTCCAAATCTTATATGGGGGTATCTTCCATATGAAACAAGACCTTCTACGGTTATATCATCTGTAACATTTTTTACCTGGGGTAATATAGCTATTTCTTTGGCTATTTCTTTATTAGGAAAACTATAAATATTTTTCCCATTTAAAATAATCTCCCCAGATTTTAATTTTAAATATCTTGATAAGACTCTTATTAAAGTTGATTTACCTGAACCATTTGGACCTATTATACTTACTACTTGTCCTTTCTTTACATTAAAATCTAAATCCTTTATTATTAGATTTTCTCCATAAGATATGTTTAAATTATTTCCTGAAATAGTCATTATGCTACTCCTTTCCTTTTCCTTAATAAGTAGAGGAAAAATGGTGCACCAAGGGCAGACATTATAACTCCAACTGGAATTTCCATAGGTGCAAATAAAGTTCTAGCCAAAGTATCACATATCATAACTATGGAGGCACCAAAAAATATAGTTCCTGGAAATAAATAAAAATAATCAGACCCTATAAATATTCTCACCATATGAGGAACTATAAGTCCCACAAAACCAAGAAGTCCTACTACTGATACTGCTGCCCCTGCTAAAAGAGAGGCCAATATTATAAACAAGAATCTAATTATCTCTGTATTTAATCCTAATCCTGTAGCTAGCTCATCTCCTAGCATAAGTATATTTAATTTGTTAGGTATAAATAATAATATTACAACTCCTATCACAGTATAAGGTAAAATCATCCTTACATCTTGCCATGATATTGCAGATAAACTTCCTACCATAAATCCTAAAACCCCTTGTACTCTCTCTGGAAAAAAGGTCATAAGACTATTTGTTCCTGCTGTAAAGACAGAAGATACAGCAACACCTGCTAATATTAATGTATTGGTCACTATTCCCCTTTTCCAAGCTAATGTATATATAAACAATGATGCAAGTAATGCTCCAAAAAAAGCCCCTAAAGGAACTAAATAATAATACTGTGGAAATAATATTAAAATTATATAAGCAAAAAATCCTCCCCCAGAAGATACTCCTATTATATTTGGACTTGCTAGGGGATTTTTCATTACTCCTTGTAATATTGAACCAGATAAAGAAAGTGATATTCCTACAAGCATGGCAACTATTGTTCTAGGAAGTCTTACATTCAATATTATTTGATATGCAACTGATTCTGGTTTATATAATATTGTATTAATTATATTTAATGGACTTATTTTTACTGCCCCATTTCCTATGCTAAAAAAGAAACTAAATACAAATAAAAACATGAAAATGAAAAGAATTGAAATTTTACTAAGTTTTAATCTTTTTATCATAGTTTCTCCTTTATATTTCTTTAGTTAAAGATTTCTGGATACAATATTTTTGCTAATTCTTCATAGGCATCTTTGTATCTATGATTTGCTTTATAAGTGTATAAATCCTTTGCTAATATTATATATCTATCGTTTTTTACAGCAGACAATGAATTCCATGCAGAATTAGACTGTACATCTGTTTTTAATTTTTTCTTAACTGCATCTAGATCAGATCCTAATGTTTGTACAAATATAAAATCCGGATCATCTTCTAATATTTTTTCCAAACTAAAATCCTTATTACCTTCTTCACTATTTGATAAATCTGCTATATTGATTACTTTTAAATCTTTAAACATTTCTCCTAGTGTTGTGTTTGCTGTCCTTACAGAAATATTGCTTTTAGTAGATGTTATTATAATAGCTGTTGGATTATCTTCTTCTGGTATTTTGTTTATAATTTCCTGTATTCCATCTCTTATATTTTTTGCTTGATTTTCATAATTATCTAATTTATCATTTATCATGGCAAATAGTTTTGAAATTTTAAAGTAATCTTCCTTATAGGAATAGTCCAATGCCATTACTTCTACACCTGCACCTTCAAGTGGAGCTATCATATCTAGTTGGGCACTAGTATTAGAGCTTAATATTACTAAGTCTGGATCTAAAGCTATAACTTCTTCCAAGCTTATAGAAGCTCTCGTGCCCACTGTCTTTACACCCTCTATACTAGGCATTATATAACCCTCAGATGGCTCTACCATTCCAACTAGTTCCCCACCATTTCTAAGCCATATATCTATAAAAGATGCAAATAAAACTACTACTTTTTCTGGTTTGCTAGTTATTTTAACTTTTTCTCCTCTACCATCTACAAATTTAATATATTCATCTTCTAAACTTATACCATATTCATCTTGTTCTACTTGATTCGAATTTTCAATTTCATTTAATCCATTATCATTTACATCCTTTTGGCTACAAGCAGTTAATATTAAAGCAAACACCATTATTAAAGATAATAACTTTAATGTTTTTTTCATTTTTGACCTCCTCATTAGTAATTCAAGTACAATAATTCTTATATCCACTATATGAAATATGAACATAAAAAAATCCCTAAACTCAATGGGTTAGGGGTTAAAATATACATAAATTATACAATAAAGATAAAACAACAGTATAATAAATAATATAATACTAAGATTTCCCTCCCCTCCGAAGGCAATTTCACTATATGTACTATTAGGCAGGTCTCCTGACTTGTGATATTTATAAATCAACACCTTCCCAGATAAAACTCCAGTGGTATAAGTTGATTTTACTTTCACTTACAGTAGCGGGGGCTGTATAGGATTTACACCTATTTCCCTTTTAATCTTTAAAAACCTAAAGTACTTATATTCAATTTTCATATTAATACTACCATAACTTCATACTTAACACAATAAAAATAACTCCTATTAAAACAAGCCCAGGGTCCTACTTACAAACAATAAGTTTTTTTAATTATTTCTCCCACAAAGCTATTACTTGTTATTTGTATGTAAGTGTAGTAATATAAGTAAAGTTAGATAAGATGTATATCTAATCCAACAGGTAATAGATTAAAGACAA
>CAYLXY010000251.1:0-3407 GCA_964387405.1 uncultured Clostridiaceae bacterium | reverse complement strand
AGTATTTAACCATAATATTTAAATAATTCTCTTCTATTCTCCAAAATATTCCTTAAGCTTTTCATCACTATATTTAATTATCCAATCAATTTCTTTTTTATCTAATTTTCTTCTAATATATCTACTTAACTCTATATACTCTATATCTTTAGATTTTTTCATAAAATTCATATCTTCAAATCTCTTAAATGGATTTGATAGAATATTTCTTTCTACTTCCTTCCTAGTATAATCCCTTAAATAAAGACATCTCTTTTTTTCTACTACTTGTCCATTAGATCTTCTAGTTTCGTAATAGTCTATAAAGTAATCTACTAAATCTTCTATTCTGACTCTTCCATTTTCATCTATATTTTCGAATATTCTTTTAAGTAATACTGGTTTATATGAATAACTCATATCCATTCTTTTTATAAAGTCCATAAATTTATTTTTCATATTAGCAAGGGTTATAAGTTCCCAACCAAATTCTTTAATATAATCATGAATTTTTTCTTCTTTAAAGTATTTAAATGTTCTAGTTTTACCCATAGTATTTCTAAGTCTGGAACTATTTTTCCTTCTCTCACATACTTTTCTAATGTTTCAGATTGAACATCTACCATCCTAACAAAATTCATTAAAGATACCATATCCTTTACTTCTTCTTGCCAGTTAAAAAGGTCTATTATTTCATAATCTCTTATATCAACTGGATATTCTAAGTAAATTTCAGGTTTTTCTCCTTTAAATATTAAATCTTTTTCTAGCTTTCTTTGTTTTCCTGAAGCTACTACATATCCTCCTGGTATATATTCTTTTATATTAAACATTCTATGAACAGAATAAGGCATATTAAAAAGACTTGCATTATCTATAAAATCAAAAACCATTAAATGATCCTTTCCTTCAGCTAATCTCATCCCTCTACCTAACTGTTGCATATATAATGTTTTTGACATAGTCAGTCTAGTCATAAATAAAACTTGAGTATTAAAACTATCCCATCCTTCATTTAATAAATCACATGCACATAGAACATCTATATTGCCATGTTCGTATTCTTTAAGAACTTTTTTTCTTTTAGTATTATCCATCTTCCCAGAAACGGCTTCTGCATTTATATTATGACCTTTAAGTAAATTTACAATATCTTCTGCGTGCTTTACTGATGCACAAAATATAAGAGTTTTTTTGTCCTTTGCAAAATTTAAATATGTATTTAATATTACATTATTTCTTTCAGGTACAAATAACTTTGATTCTAAATCCCTAGTATTATATTTAATACCATTTATTCTAATATCAGATATATCAACATTGGTTTTCACTCTTATGCAACGAATAGGAACAAGTTCTCCTATCTCTACTGCTGTTTCTAAATCTAATTTATGGGCCACATTCTGAAATACTTCAAGTAAATCTTCCCCATCTGCCCTATCAGGGGTTGCTGTAAGACCTAGTGTAAACTTAGGTTTAAAGTGAGATAGGATTTTTTGGTAAGTATTTGCAGTACCATGATGAGCTTCATCTATTACAATATATTCAAATTCTTCAGGATCAAACTCATCTAAATTTCTTGACACACTTTGAACTGATCCACAAACTACATAAGAATCCTTTTCTTTTTCTTCTGCTACATACATACCTGGATTTGACTCTTCCCATATATCCTTAAATGTATCTCTAGCTTGACTTATTAATTCTTTTGTATGACCTAAAAACAAAGTCCTTTTACCTAGTTTCTTTGCGTCAGATACAGCAGTTACGGTTTTTCTTGTTCCAGTTGCAT
Source organism: uncultured Clostridiaceae bacterium (assembly GCA_964387405.1). Lineage (GTDB taxonomy): Bacteria > Bacillota > Clostridia > Peptostreptococcales > Natronincolaceae > JAAZJW01. The sequence goes on along the minus strand of CAYLXY010000251.1, from coordinate 1,636 downwards.
GATAAAGCAGTGCTATAGACTCTCCCTTATCCCTCATTTGCTCTAGATTTTCTATTGCATCTTCCTGATGATCTTTTAATTATATCACTTTTCCTTTTTGTTTTGGAAGATAATCATTTAACTCTTTAAATCTAGGGAATTCACCTATGAATGTTAGTATTTGATCTTTTAATTGCATATATGCCCATCTATATACTTTCCAGTCATTGTAAATTATACTGTTTTGTTTTAATAAATCATCACAATATTTATTACTAGATATTCTATCTGGATTATGATAGGTTTCTCCATCAATTTCTATGGCTATTTTTTCACCCTCGGCTTCCATTGCAAAATCAATGTATCTTCTATTTCCATATATATCAACAAATGGATGTTGAACATAAAAATATTGACTATTTTCAGGCCAAACACATCACAAAATAGTTCTATAAATAAATCTTCTGCTATACTACTTACTTTTCCTGTAGTTATTATTTCATTTCCCATATAAAAGCCTCAACTGCCCTCCTAATTTATTTAATTAGGACTATTATACTATATTCCCTATTAACTTCCAAATTCCCACACAATATCTATCAATTTAAATAAAAATAAACTACGTTATAGCAACCAACGTAGTTTAAAGTATATTTTTCTATTATATCAAGTTTACTATTAACCGAGAATGTATATCCATGCTCTTCTTAGTAAATCTTTACTTTCATCTAAATTTAATTCTAAAGAAATAACAAAGATTATAGCTATTATTTTTCATTACTTATATTTATACTAATTCTTTCTGTTTTCTTTTCATTTTCTTCTTCCCATTTAATTTCTATATACCCATTATTAATTGCTTCTTCATAAACGTCTAAGCTATATTTCCTATTACTTAGAGAATTAAGATTAAACTTATTATTTTTTAATTTATCTCCTTCAACTTCTTGACTTAAGCTTTTAGAACCCTCAGCTTCATCTTCAATTTCATATATTGTAAATTCATAGTCTATCTCATTCGGTGGATTTTCTCCGATATATGTAGCATCTCCATTGATAGACATATTTCCTTTTCTTATAACATATTCTAAAGATGATTGCCAATTTTCACTCTCTCCCACCACAGTATATTTACCTTCTTTAAAAGAATTACCATTTAAATCGACCCTCAATATATTTCCTACATTATCCGTATTTTGTAATAATATAATTAAAGAAACATCCTTTTCCTTTCCTCTTAACATATATCCTCGGCTTTTAATACTTCCCTCATCTATATTAGGATAAAGGGGGTTTTCTTCAATTTCCCACTTTTTTTGGTCAATATTTTCCATATAAAATTCTATCACGTTTTCAAATTTATCCTTGAATTCAAATACTTCATATCTTTCTTCATCATCTAAACTTATCCCTAATTCTAATTTTGGATAAATAGGAATCCCTTCAAATTTTTCTGAATATTTTATTGATTGATTACATCCTGATAGAGCCTCTATACTTAATACTAAAACTAACAATATAATTAATTTTTTATTCATTCTATCCCCCTTCTCTTATACTTCCTTTTTATTAAAAGCTTAAGAATAACTGTAATTAATATAACTACTCCACTCACTAATCCGTATATTTGAATACTTGTGTACCAAGGTGCTGATTG
>CAYLXY010000250.1:0-3411 GCA_964387405.1 uncultured Clostridiaceae bacterium | reverse complement strand
TTTATTTAAAGAAGTTTCTATTTTTTTATATTCAATTACTTCTCTTCCTATTATATACAATAATAATCTCTTACTTTGTTTAAAACACTGAATCTTTTTTATAAAACAAGATTCATAGGATGGATTTTCATCTATTCCAAAACTACTTAGAAAATGATTTAAATTAATATTGCTTATATGATTCACTAAATCCCTCCTTTTACATTTAATCTTTTTTAATCTTACATTTTTTCAATCTCTTCCATTAATATATCAATAATTTTATCTTCTTCTATTTTCTTTATTATTTCGCCTTTTTTAAATAAAATTGCTGAGCCCTGTCCCCCAGCTATACCTATATCTGCATCTTTTGCTTCTCCTGGACCATTAACAACACAACCCATAACAGCAATTTTAATAGGTTTTCTTAATTTACCTAATTTTTCCTCTACTTCATTAGCTATACTTATTAAATCTATATTGCATCTACCACATGTTGGACATGATATTATTGTAACTTCATTTTGTATTATACCTAGAGACTTTAAAAGTTGTCGTCCAACTTTAATCTCTTCAACTGGATCACCAGTTAAAGAAACACGAATTGTATCTCCTATACCCATCAATAACAAAGCACCTATACCTGCAGATGACTTTATTGTACCTGCCCATATAGTGCCTGCTTCAGTAATTCCCACATGTAATGGATAATTAACTTTTTTAGAAATTAATTTATAAGCATCAAGTGTAAGCTTTATATCACTTGCCTTTAATGATATTACTATATCCGTAAAGTTTAAATCCTCCAATATAGCAACATGTCTTAAAGCACTTTCTACCATTCCTTCAGCTGTAGGATATCCGTACTTATCTAATATGGATTTTTCTAGAGATCCTGCATTTACACCTATTCTAATAGGTATATTTTTTTTCTTAGCTAGTCTAACTACTTCTTGAACTTTTTTACTCTCACCAATATTTCCAGGATTTAATCTTAATTTATCAATTCCTTGTTTTATAGATTCTAGAGCTAATTTATAATCAAAATGAATATCTGCAACAAGAGGTATATTTGTTTGTTTTTTAATTTCATTTATAGATTTAGCAGCTTCCATATTAGGTATAGCAATTCTAACTATATCACATCCTGCATTTTCCAATTTTTTAATTTGTTCAACTGTATTATTAACATCTGCAGGGTTTGTAGTAGTCATAGATTGTACTGTTATTGGATTATCTCCACCTATATATAGACCTCCACATTTAATAACTTTACTTTTCCTTCTCATTTGATTCATCCTTTATGTTTATCTAATATGTTAACTAAATAACTTTAATAAATCTTTATAAGTTACAAATAACATTAGTGTTATTAAAATACCAAATCCTATTAAATGTATCATACCTTCTTTTTCTGTATCTACAGGTTTTCCCCTTACAAGTTCTGCTAGTAAAAAGATAATTCTACTACCATCTAATGCAGGTATTGGTAACAAATTCATTAATCCTAAATTTACGCTTAATACAGCAGTTAAATTCATTAGATCTAACCATCCAGTTTTAGCAACTTCTCCTACTAATCCTATAATTCCAACTGGTCCCATAACTTCTCCACCACTATTAGACCCTCTCATAAGTAATCCTTTCAGAAAAACTAATATATCAGTTGTTATAGTTTTCATTGCTACAAATCCATTTCCAATTGATGCTCCAATAGATTTTTTTATGGTCGTTTCAATTCCAATTGTTATTCTATCAGTATCTAGATTTCTAATAGCATTAACAGTCTTATCTATTTTATATCCATCTCTAACAATAGTTATATTCATAGTTTCATCTTTTGAATTACTAATAGTATCTATAATTTTATACCAGCTATCCATTTCTTCTCCATCAATAGACTGAATTATATCTCCACTTTGTATTCCAGAAATTTGTGCAGGTGATTGATCTATTACTTTATTTATTCTTGTAGTTGGTACTCCTATTGAATAAAATATAATAGAAAATAATGCTATAGCTAAAATAAAATTCATAAATGGTCCTGCAAAAATAACAGCTATACGTTGTAAAACTGATTTATTATTAAAACTTCTTGGGTCATCAGATTTCTCATCTTCGCCTTCCATACTAACATATCCACCTAAAGGTAAAAGACGAACTGAATATGCAGTTTCTCCCTTTTTCACTTGCACAAGTTTAGGGCCCATACCTATAGAAAATTCATGGACTTTAATTCCTACTAGCTTTGCAACTGTAAAATGACCCAATTCATGGATTAGGACTAATAGTCCAAAAACAATAATGGCAACAAAAGCAGTTGTCATAATAACACCTTCCTATCTCAATTCATTTTTAACCCAATCTCTAACCCATCTATCTACTTCTAAAATATCCTCAACACTTTTATATGCAAATGCTTTATGTGCTGACATTGCTTTTTCAATAATTTTAGCTATATCATAAAATTTGATTTTATCCTGTAAAAAATATTCTACTAAAACTTCGTTTGCTCCATTCAATACACAAGGCATTGTTTTTCCTATTTTTAAAGCTTCATATGCTAAATTTAAACATGGAAATTTTTCTATATCAGGAAGTTCAAAAGTTAAATCATTTAATTTTTGAAAATCAAGTTTTTTTACTTTTCCCTCTAATCTATTTGGATAAGATAAGGCATACTGTATAGGTGCCCTCATATCCGGTATTCCCATTTGACTTATGATTGAGGAGTCTCTATATTCTACCATTGAATGAATAATACTTTGAGGATGTATTACAACATCTATTTTATCCAATTCTATATTAAATAACCATTTTGCCTCAATTACTTCTAATCCCTTATTCATTAAAGTTGATGAATCTATAGTTATTTTCCTTCCCATATTCCATGTTGGATGTTTTAGTGCATCCTTTGCTTTAGCATTTTCTATTTCTTTCTTAGTCCAGTCTCTAAATGAACCTCCTGAAGCTGTTAATATAATTCTAGATATATTCTTAACATCCTCTCCTTGTAAACATTGAAAAATAGCAGAATGTTCACTATCTACTGGTATTATTTTAACCTTATGTTTTTCGGCTTCCTTCATAATTAATTTACCGGCTACAACTAATGTTTCTTTATTTGCTAAAGCTATGGTTTTTTTATTTCTAATAGCTTCCAAAGTAGGTAGTAAACCTATACTACCTACTACTGATGTTATAACTATATTTGTAGATTCTAATGTGGCAACTCTAATCAAACCTTCTATACCTGAAAGAACTTTAATTTTTTTATCTATTCTATTAGATAAAATATCTGCTTTATCTTTTTCAAAAACTGCTACAATTTCAGGTTTAAATTCTTCTATTTGTTTCTCTAATTGATCAATATTACTAAATACTGCTAGGCTAGATACTTTAAATTTATCTCTATGTATCCTAATAACATCT
>CAYLXY010000249.1:0-3447 GCA_964387405.1 uncultured Clostridiaceae bacterium | reverse complement strand
GTTTAAAAGTAATACTTGTAAGGTTAGAGGATGTTAGGCCTATTAATCTAATATTGTTTTTTATATCTATTTCATCTAAAAGATCTGTAGCTGTTTGAAATATTTCTTTTGCAGAGCTTGTACAATTATTCAATGTTTTACTTTTAGTCTGAAGTTTAAAATTCTCATCCTTTATCTTCAAAGTAATTGTTCTACAATAAAGCTGTTTTTTTTCTAAAGAAAATGCTAATTCTATTGAAAATTTATGTAAGTATTTTTTTAATGTATCTATGTTTTTAGTATTGTTTTTAAAAGTACTTTCACTTCCTATAGATTTTCTTTGGCGATGAGTATTAATCTTTCTCTTATCTATACCACGAATTCTATTGTATATATCTATACCAGCTTTGCCAAACAACTCTATTAAAAAGTCTTCTGGTAGTCTTAGTAAGTCCTCAATTGTATATATACCTATATTGTTTAGTCTTTTAGAAGATTTAGGGCCTATTCCATATACAGATGTAACTGGTAAAGGTAGTAATATCTCCGGTACCATATCTTGTGTTATTACTTTAATACCGTCTGGTTTATTCCAATCTGAAGCAAGTTTAGCTAAAAATTTATTATATGAAATACCAACAGACATAGTTAGACCTGTAATTGTCAATACTTCTTCTTTTATTTCCTTAACTATTTGCAAGGGCTCCTTTTCTATATTAGATATGTCTATATAAGCTTCATCTATAGAAAGTCGTTCTACTAGATCAGTATAATTATATAGAATATTAAAAATATCATTAGATACTTCTTTATACCTCTCCATTCTTACAGGTAAAAAATATCCCCTTGGGCACTTTTTTTTAGCTATATAAATTGGCATAGCAGAATGAATACCATATTTTCTAGCCTCATAATTTGCAGTTGTTACTATGCTCCGATTGCTAGTCCCTCCTACTATAAGTGGATATCCTTTTAGCTTAGGGTTATCCCTCTCCTCAATAGAAGCATAGAAGGCATCCATATCCAAATGAATTATATTCAAATCCTTAGATCTATTTAGTTTTTTAGAATATTTCATTAATATCCACCTCCAAGACTCATTATATATAACTATAATAGAGGTAATTTTAATATATGACTAATATTATCAATAATATCATCAGCAATTACACTGTGTGTTCCTAATTTGTAAGCTGCACTCTCCCCTGCTAATCCATGAATATAAACTCCTAGAGTAGCTGCTTGTAAATTGTCCATTCCCTGTGCTAACAGACCTGCGATTACACCTGTTAACACATCCCCAGAACCTGCAGTAGCCATTCCATTATTACCTGATTGATTTAAATAAAGATTGGTATTTCCATCAGCCACTACTGTTCTTGTGTCTTTTAAAACACATATTATATTTTTTTCCTTTGCATATTCTTCTGCTTCTTTTATAATGTTTTCTTTTACTTGGCAAATATCTTTATTAACAAGTCTAGCCATTTCTCCTAAATGAGGTGTCAATATAATATTAGATTTATGATTCTTAAGGATTTCCGGGTACTCTGCTATTATATTAATACCATCAGCATCAATAACTAAAGGAAGGTCTGTACTTGATAATAAAATATTTAAAATAGATTTTGTATTTTCTTCTATTCCCATGCCGGGTCCCATAATAATTACACTTGCCCATGAAATTACTTTTTTTAATTCCTCTATATCAATATTATCTTTATCATATGTATTTAAAATTGCTTCTGGAAGCATAGTTTGAAGTATGCTTCTATTTTCATTTGAAGTATATACTTTTACTAATCCAGCACCCATTCTATAGGCTGCTTTAGCTGCAAAATATGCTGCACCACTCATATTGATGCCACCAGCAATTACTAGTACTTTTCCATATGTCCCTTTATTCGAATAGTTATATCTTTTGGGAATCCTTTTCAAATCATCTTTATTATAAGAATATATGCGTGGATACTTCCCTTCAAATCCAATATCAGTAATTCCTATATCTTTAACCCTTACTATCCCAGCATATTCTGCTCCTGGATATAATACTAATCCAAGCTTTTTGTATGCAAATGTCACTGTTTTTTCTGCCCTTACAGCAATACCCATAATTTTTCCTGTATCTGCAGAAATTCCTGATGGAGTATCTAAAGATAAAATATTAGCTTTAGAACTATTTATATTTTCTATTATTTCTACATATTTACCTTGAATTTTTCTTGATATTCCTATGCCAAATATAGCATCAATAATAGTTGTATATCCCCGAAAATCTGATTCCTTATCAATCTTTATTCCATAATTCCGCACAATTTCCATCTGCTTTTTAGTTTCTAAAGTACAATTTTTTTCATCTCCTATAAACAAAACTCTTACATCTACTTTTTTCAAGTATAAAAGTCTAGCTACTGCAAAACCATCCCCACCATTGTTACCATTTCCACAAACAACAAGAACTTTTTTTAAATCAAAGATACCATCATACAGTTCTTCCACTACACTAAGAGCTGCCCTTTCCATAAGGACCAGTGAAGCTAGTCCCATTTTGTTAATTATATTAGAATCACATTCTTTCATCTCTTTACTGTTTAGTAAATACTCCATTTTTCTACTCCTTTCCTAATTGTGCTAAAATCCACTTCACTCCGTCCTCCATCATGTTTATAGTCACAAAATGATCTAAATATGGATATTCTATTAATTTTATATCTGTTTTGTCCTTATACAAAGCTTTTATTTTTTCATAAAATTTTTCTTGTGGTATTTTAGATACTACACTATCTTGGCCACCATGTAGCATGAGCAGTGGTCTATCAATTAATTTATCTAAATTATTCATTGGATCTAGTTTTTCAACTAAGTTTTTATCTTTATTATCAGTATTAATATTTAATGTTTTTACAAATATATCATTAGACATTTTCCAATTAAAAGATCCGTTTAATACTACTGCTGTCCTTATGTTTTTATTATGGGTGAATATTCCAGCAGAAGTAAAGCCACCCATGGAGTGACCCATTACTGCTATATTATTAGGATTTGCATGATATGTCTTTATTAATTCTTCAATTAATATATCTGATTCTTCTATGTTGTTTAAAATAACTTTCCAAAAATATTTAGTCTGACTATTAGGAGCACTATAGTCTATAGGATTTCTTTCTCCATGATATATTCCATCTGGTATAATTACTTGATAACCTAGGCTGGATAATATAAAAGCTCTAAATCTTTGACTTTCCTTTGTAGAGCTCCAACCATGGTAAAATATTATGGTAGAAAATGGTCCTGTTTTTCCCTTAGGAATTAGTCTAATACATGGTGTGTTTTTTATATTTATATTTTCTTCCTTTACATTTTCGTTATTCAATAAATAAGGCATATGAAGCCCCTCCTATTTTTCTATTAAGTTAGCTCGTTGCAGAACCCTACAACTCGCATATTTACTGACTTTTAATCTATTGA
>CAYLXY010000248.1:0-3469 GCA_964387405.1 uncultured Clostridiaceae bacterium | reverse complement strand
TTGTTCCCGACCAACTGCATCAGTTATTTAACAAATATAAAGAGGGGGCCCATTTTAATAGTTACTTATTTTTAGCTTTTAAATACAAATCTATATTCTTTAACTCATCAAGAGGCACTATAACAAAGTGTCCTTCCATACCTCTATACCTATACGCGTTTATTCTATTATCTCTATTTATCCAATTATTAACAACCTGCCGACTAACTTTATACTTATTTGATATTCCACCTGGACTTATAAATTGTCCTTTATAATTGTTTAGGATCTGTGAAAATTTCTTATAATCTTTAATTTCTATATACATATTTTTTCCTCCTTGTTTTATTATGTGTCTGTAGCCAGTGCCCCCGCAAGCGGGACCCCCTGGCACAGGCACATATTTAAATTTTGGAAGCCGTAAAGTGTGTGTAATGGCCTTGTTACCTTTATCTGCTTTTCATTGATACTATGATACTTGTAAAGATTTTTCATGTCATTTGGTGTGTTTTTATCTGTGACAATGTAGTTATAAATATATTTTACTATAATATAAAATATTGTTGTCATTCTCGTATAATAGAATTATACTTAATATATAAGTATTCAATGATTCTTAAATATTCATAACCGTTGAGCATCTTAGTTTCAACATAATCATTTTTAAAATCCATGGGTATATCAATTTCGGGATTGAATAAACCCTGGTAAACGTTTTGAGCTGTTTTTAATCCCTGGCTGGGGTAATACAGCTTTTTTTCTTTTTCAGCCTTTAAATCGGCTTTTAAGGACTTAGAAATGTATTTTGTAATATACTTTGATACTGCTATCTGACTTTTAACTGCTTCAAAGGTATTAAAACCAAATTTTTCAGCGTAACGTGGCCAATGGTATATAATGTGTCCTTTTTCTATCATTTCACGTAATCTATAAGGTATTTTATCTTCCAGGGTAAATAGTACTAATTGTTCGACTGGTATTCCTTTTATTAATCCGTGCATGTGCCAGGCTCCATCTTTATGTGGCTCTGGAATAAGTAAATATTGAATATCTGCATTATATAATTTTCTGCAATCTCGTATATCTTGACTTAAATCTTTTATAAATGCAGCTCTGTTATACCTATCTCTTTTATCTTTGCTCATTGTAAAAGTTACAAAGTAGTCAAATTCATTACATAAAGCATACTCAAATATTTTAGTTTTAGCCCTGGATATATTATTATCTAATTTTTCAGCATTTATATTTCTATTTATTATGCGTTCTATTTTATTTATATATTCAGGTAATATATAAGGGGTTTTATGCAGTATTAGTTTATAATTCGTTGAATTGTAGCGTTTTATAGTAAAATGTTTAATTTTTTGATGTTTTTTATCATTCATATTTTCCCCCTCTGTGATGTAGTGTTTTCAATACTTCCCGTAAAGTGATACTTAGTCAAGTAATAGAGAATCATTTTCTTAGATATTTTTATAGTATCAAGCTTATCGGTAAATTATTCAGTTATTAAAAATATTATAAGCAATTATTGTTTATGAGTCAACAATAAGTTTAAAAAAATATCTAAATAGCGACTGTGTTGGCGGGGGGGATGAAAGAGTTGCTCCGCTATCCCCCCCTAATAGTAGCAGGGCCCGCGCTCATTTATCTTTAATCGTGTATTATAATTTATTTGTTCCCGACCAACTGCATCAGTTATTTAACAAATATAAAGAGGGGGCCCATTTAGGTATAAAATTTTTGCTCTTTTAAAGAAAAACCTTTGTTTTTTTAATAACGAGACAAAATTATTACTTAGTCTCGTTTTTTAGATTTAACTTTAATTAATTTTTACCCTTAAATTTTCGTATAGTTAAAGGCTACCCTGTGGAACCTTTCCCCTTCGGGGTTCCCTTCCACGAGATAGCCTTGATTTATACACGTATATATTGTTTGTAACCTATATTCCAGTGGTAATGTTCGATTATATAGTCTAAATCTTCCCTTATTTCTTCATTATCTGTATTTATTAAATCGCCCTGCTCTGGATCATCAAGATTTAAATAATTATAAACATCTTGCATTATTCCACCAAAAGCTATTAATCTTCTATTTGCTAAAGCTGAATCAAGAGTTATAACAGCCTTATCAGTCATTTTTTCATTAACTTGACCTATATCATCTTTAATAATGTAATCGGAGCTTTTAACCGTATATTTAACAGCCTCAGCTACTGCTGTTGAAATAGTCTTATTATTCTTTGCTTTAAATTTTCTAATGTCTACAATCGGTTTATAATCTACCTTAAGGCAAGATTGCCATAATTCAACCCATTGATTTTGAGTAATATATTTATCAGATTTTTTAAAATAAGATTTTGGTACTACCAGAACAACATGAAAATGTGGGTGGTATGTATCATTTTTAATATTATGAGTTACTTCTAAACCTCGAAAGTGTCCGAGTATTGCTTTTTTATATGCAGATCTTTTCGTTAATTTATTAAATGAATACATTAAACTTGTAATTTCTTCTTTTAAATCTTCTCCATATACATTTTTTGAGGTTAAAGTTAAAAATATAAAATCATAATGTTTCAAATCTAAATTATCCATTACCTGCGACAACTGTCCAAATATTTTAAGTGATCTTCTCCATGCACAAAGAGGACAAAGTCTAACCTTACAGAAATTAGCCTGATTTAATTTTAAACTATTATCTTTATATCTCCTAAACTCTAACATAGAACCGCAACTGTAAACTCGTGAAGCCTTATTAAACATATATAATCTTTTATAACTATCAAATAAATCAAGACTTTTAAGTTTTTTTCCTTGCCAATCTACATTCTCTTTACCTCCCTTTTTAGTGTCAATTAAGGGTTGTATTTGATGCTTATCTCGTATATAATTATCTTTAGAGAGAATAATTAACACCTGCCTTTCTTTAAAGGTTGCCTTTCATATCTGCGAAATATGAGAGGTTTTTTTATTGTTTTTTTTTACACTTTAGTTAACTAAAATTAGCCACCCCCAAAAAGTCGAGTTTGTTCCTATTTTTCAATGCTTTGAGTATAATCGTAATCTTCCAGTTGTTGCTATAGTATCAAGTTAAGAAGAAAACTCTTTGAGTTTTTATTTTTTTTTTAAATATTATAACATTTTTTAAAAATTATCGTTTATATATTTGTTACATTAAAGGATATATAAAAAGGAACCCCAGGCTTGATAGCCTTAGGGTTTCCTTTTTTTTAATACCCAACGCTATATAAAAAGAAGTTCTGGAAGCCTATTTCATATCTTTTTCTATTTCTTTTGCTTCTTTAATTAGTCTATTAAGGTCATCAATCATATTAGGCAACTCTTGCTGGTTTATGTAAGTATCAAGAGCCATAACCATAAGGGAGGATTGAGATATACCAGTTTCATTACTTTTTTTCTCATACCAATCAGCTACTTTTGTACCCATTCTTATATTTTTTCTTACCAATTGTGTGTTTTCTTTAGCC
>CAYLXY010000247.1:0-3496 GCA_964387405.1 uncultured Clostridiaceae bacterium | reverse complement strand
CCTAATAAATGCTCTACTATAAAGTAGGTTATGCGTATCTTATTGCTGTGACCACAATAAGAATCCGTCCTCACTTCGATAATGATAAAATAGCTTACATGTATATTACACCGAGCCTTTCCATCAACTCTTCTTAATAATATACGACAGGGCAACAATCTAGTGCATCAATTGTAGGTGTCATAACTATTCTATCGTAGCTAGTGTTTCTACTAGCTTAATCTGGTGAACTTAGGCTTTGAAGCCACTACCTTTAGGGTAGTTGGTAGTTCACTAATAATCCACCTTTTCTTTCAAAAAATCCCCAGTTTTTAATTCTCTAAATGCCAAATTTAATTCTTCCTTCGTATTCATTACTATAGGTCCACCCCAGGCTACTGGTTCATCTAGTTTATTTGAACTTACAAATAAAATCTGTATATCTTCATTAAGGGACTCTATGTCCAATGAGCTTCCCTCAGTTAATTTAACTGCCGTCTTCTCGCTTACAATTTCATCTGCTACTTTAGCATCTCCAGATAATAAAAATACTAATATTGATTTGTCTTCTTCAGTTTCAATAGTAAACTTATTATTTGCTTTCAAAATTATATGGTAATAATCAAGGGGTAAATACTTCCCCATAAAACCTTTATATTCTTTATATCTTCCACTTATAAGTCTTAAAGTTCCTCCATCTATAGGAATTTCTTGTATATCTTCCTTCCTTATACTTCGATACTCTGGTGGAGACATTTTATATTTACTAGGCATGTTTAGCCAAAGTTGAACTCCAAGAAGCCTGTCAGATGCGGGTAGCTTTTCTTCATGTAATATTCCTGATCCCGCTGTCATCCATTGAACGTCTCCATCTGAAATTCCATCTTCATTTCCCAAACTATCTTTATGAACCATATTTCCTTTAACTATAAGACTTATAGTTTCTATACCCCTATGAGGGTGCATTGGAAAACCTGCTGTGTATTCCTCAGGATTTGTACTGTCAAATGAATCTAACATCAAAATGGGATCATAGGTTTCAATAGTATTATTGCCTAATACCCTAACTAAATTTACCCCTGCCCCATCTGTAGTTCTAAAACCTTTAACCTTATCTTTTATCATTCTTTTCATATTCCACACCTCCAAATTCTTCTCATCTACTTTAATATTTACCCTATTTGTCTCTAAAAAACCTTATTGTTCTAAATTCTTTGCTATAATAGGAATGGTTCTACTCATTGATACTTATTTATATTCCTTATTTTTTAAATGTCAATAACTTTCTTTTCATAACTTTCTTTTCAAATAAAAGTAAGGCTAATCATTAAGATTTATAACAATGTCATTAATGCTCACCGATTCTACCTTAGCAACATCTAAAGATAAAGAAGATGTAAATTTAAGTTTAGTTTCTCCAACTTCACCGTAGCTAATAAACGATTCAAAAGTTTTAACACTCCCATCAACCATGTTAGCTTTCACATTGATCTTTTCTAATTTTTCAATATCACCATTACATAATAAAGTTATACCAATTGGGGATACAGAAACTTTATTTATAGTTAGTGTATCAAGTTTAATATTAGTGGTAATCTTTTTTGTTTCTTTAACAGATAGAAGTTTAAATGTAGTTTTCCAATTTCCTTCTGTATATTTGTTATTTGACACGAAATATCCCATAAGCCTTATTTCATCTAAATTTATATCCTTCATATCAAAAATGTATTCCACATAATCATGTCCATATTCTGTATTACCTAACTTATCAGTTCCAAAGTAAATATTAGCTGCATTAGTATTTACATCATTTCCCAAAGTATCAATGAAATACAAACCTCCATGATCATCAATACCATCCCCTACCCATTTTGTTTGAATATGAAGATTATCTTCAATATAACCAATATTAGAAATATGCATAAAATCTATATTAGGTATACTAATATTCATTTCATCTGGCTTTAAAACATTTATTATACCTTTCTTCTCAAATTCCTTATATAAGTCTCCTCCACCACCTGAAATATTATTCATATCAAGAGGGGTTACTTGTAGTGTATTGGTTTTTATTATATCCGAAAGGTTAACTTTAGTATCAATTTCGTTAAATATTATCTTATCACTTAAAAATGAATCCATGCGAAAGCTTACTTTCTTACCATTTAGTTTTTTCCCACCGTTAGCCTGCATACGCAGCGTCGCTGTTTTTGTTGATTCATCGTAATTAACAACTTGAATATTAAACATTCTAGCTCCATTAAATGAATAGTTATAAATATCTAATGTGTCATCAATTCTGTTCCCTGTTAAATCCTGCATTGTAAAGTAAACAACTGCCATTTCATCATCATTCATAGCTGCTACTACTTCCATCTTAATTCCATTATCCTCACTAATAATCCCTATAGGTTGAAGTAATAATGCTATATCAGGGCTTACTATGGATAAAAGATTATTAATACTAGGAATAGTTGCAGCCGCTACCCCTATTGTAAGAATAAGGCACAAGGAAACTGCTAGTACAATAGGTCTTGTCTTTTTTAAGTAGACATATGATTTTTTATTTTTAATTTCCTCTTTAACCTTAAAGTCAATATTATATTCAGGTGTATGTATAGTATTAAGAGCTTTATTTATAATCATTTCATCAGAATCATATTTCATTCCATATCCTCCAATCTTTTATAATACGAGTTAGTTTCTTGTAACTGCTTAGATAGTTTCTTTTTTGCTCTTTCGTAACGCTTACGCAGTGTAGCAGCAGAAACTTGATAAATATCCTCTAGTTCTGCATAGGTTTTTTCATCAATAATCCTACCAAACACTAAACTTCTTTCTTCCGGTGATAGCGTTAAAAGTGCTGTTTTTAAATCTTCACCTATGTGGCTAGGATTATTATCTGATTTATTCTTAGGGATAAAATTTTTTGGAATGAAAAAAAGTAATTTTTTCTTTCTAAGTAAATCAATACAAGTATTGTATGCAATACGATACAACCATGCAGATAAAGAAGTTCCTGTTTTAAAGCTTTTTCTTCTTCTATAAGCTTTAATAAATGTTATTTGAACAGCATCCTGCGCTTCAAAATAATCACAAAGTATATTGTGGCAATATCGCAAAAGAACTTGTCCATATAGCTCTATAGCATGGGATAACTCATCCTCACCTCCTATGGCAAAAGAGTATTCCAGTTCGTTTTCTCCCATCTCACATCTCCTTTCATACTGTTTAAAACTACACTTCACTTCTATAACGTAAATTCGCCCTGTTTTGTGACATAATAACAAATTTCTTAAAATTAAAAATTCCAGCTTGATAAATAATATTTATACACACTGGGATTTCGATATATGCACCATCAATTTCAGGTACCTTTTTAATTTCAGTCTCAAATTCATATGTTTTGCTCATAATATCCTTTCCCCTCAATTTATAATTTTATTATTAATTATATACTTAAAAGCATTTTCCTGCTTTTATATTTTCATATCAAGTTTATATATACTATAATTGA
>CAYLXY010000246.1:0-3515 GCA_964387405.1 uncultured Clostridiaceae bacterium | reverse complement strand
GTAATTAGTTCGCCAATATTTTTTCCTGGTGGTACAATAGGAAGAACTTTTTCATCCCGATCTATTTCAAAGTTTATAACTACAGGTCCATTTATATCCATTGCTTTTTTAAGTGCTTCTTCTACTTCTTCATTTTTAGTAACATTGAAACCTGTAGCACCAAAAGCTTCTGCTAATTTTACAATGTTTGTAGCCTTTTCTAATGTTGTATGAGAAAATCTTTTATCATAAAATAAATTTTGCCATTGTCGCACCATTCCTAACACTTGATTATTTAGTAAAACAACAATTATAGGAATATTATATTTTACAGCTGTAGATAATTCATTGCAATTCATATGGAAACCACCATCTCCAGATATATTAAATACTTGTTTGTCTGGTAAGGCAATTTGTGCTCCCATAGAAGCTCCCATACCATAACCCATGGTACCTAGTCCTCCAGATGTTAAAAAGGTACGTGGCTGTGTAAACTTGTAAAATTGTGCTGTCCACATTTGATGTTGTCCAACATCTGTAGTAATAATAGCCTTATCTCCTGCTACTTCTTTAATCTTTTGAATAATATATTGTGGCTTTAAATTACCATCTTTAATATAGCTTAAAGGATATTCCTTTTTCCACTGATTTATTTGGTCCAGCCAAGGCAAATTGTCCTTTTGTTTTACTTTGTCGTTTAAAATACTTATAACTTTATTAATAGAACCTATAATAGAGTAATTTGTTATAATATTTTTATCTATCTCAGCAGGATCTATATCTATTTGTAGTATTTTAGCATCAGGAGCAAAGCCAGCTACATTACCAATTGCTCTATCACTAAACCTAACTCCTATTCCAATTAATAAATCACATTCTGTGGCAGCAAGGTTTGAAGTTTTTGTTCCGTGCATTCCTAACATTCCTGTAAAAAGATCATCTGTAGCAGGGAATCCTCCTAAACCCATTAAAGTACTAGCTACAGGGCCTTGAACTTTTTCCACAAATTTCTTTACATCTTCAGCTGCTCCAGATCTTACTACTCCACCACCAACATAAATTAATGGCTTTTTAGACTCTTCTATTAACTTTAGAGCATTGGCTATGTCTTCTTCTTTTATTGTTTCTGTAAAATCTTCAATTAATCTAGGTGCTTTATAAGTATATTCAGCCATATGACCCGTAACATCTTTTGGAATATCTATTAATACTGGTCCTGGTCTTCCTTCCTGTGCTATATAAAAAGCTCTTCTCACAGTATCTGCTAGATCATTAACATCTTTAACTATAAAGTTATGCTTTGTTATAGGCATTGTCATACCTACTATATCCACCTCTTGGAAGCTATCTTTACCAAGTAATGATAGTGGTACATTTGCTGTTATTGCAACCATTGGAACTGAATCCATATATGCTGTTGCAATCCCTGTAACTAAGTTAGTTGCTCCAGGCCCTGATGTTGCTAAGCATACGCCTACTTTTCCTGTTACCCTGGAATAACCATCTGCAGCATGGGCTGCACCTTGTTCGTGAGCTGTTGCAAAGTGAGTTATTTTATCACTATTTTTATAAAGAGCATCATATATATTTAGTATTGCTCCTCCTGGATAACCAAAGACTTGATCTACACCTTGTTCTATTAAACATTTTATTACAATTTCAGCACCTGTCATCTGCATAGTACCACTCCCCCCTATTTTTTATTCTACAGCTTATAATCAAAACTCTTCTTTTATATGCATATAGTCTAATTTATATTACTTTTTAAGCCAGCTCATCATTCCTCTAAGTTTTTTACCAACTACTTCTATTGGATGACTTTGTTCCATTTTTCTTACTGCATTAAACATTGGTCTATTGGCTTGATTTTCTAAGATCCAATTACGAGCAAATGTACCATCTTGAACTTCCCCAAGTACTTTTCTCATCTCATCTCTAGTATCTTCTGTAACAATTCTCTTTCCAACTGCGTAATCTCCATATTCTGCTGTATCACTAATGGAATATCTCATGTAGCTTAATCCACCTTGATTAACCATATCTATAATTAATTTCATTTCATGTAAACATTCAAAATATGCACTTTCAGGACTATATCCAGCTTCTACTAACACTTCAAATCCAGCTTTCATAAGTTCCGTAACTCCACCACATAGTACAGCCTGCTCACCAAATAAATCTGTTTCCGTTTCTTCTTTAAATGTAGTTTCTAATATACCTGCCTTTGATCCACCAATACCAGCTGAGTATGCTAATGCAATGTCCATTGTATCTCCACTTACATCCTGATAAACAGATACTAAGCAAGGTACTCCCTTTCCTTCTTCAT
Source organism: uncultured Clostridiaceae bacterium (assembly GCA_964387405.1). GTDB lineage: Bacteria > Bacillota > Clostridia > Peptostreptococcales > Natronincolaceae > JAAZJW01. The sequence continues at coordinate 1,207 of CAYLXY010000246.1, read as the reverse complement.
ACTGGCTTCTTACTGTATGACCTGGTCCTTTAGGTGCTACCATGAATACGTTAACATCTGCCGGTGGCACTATTTGCCCATAATGAATATTAAAACCATGTGCAAAAGCTAAATATTTTCCATCTGATAAATTATCTTTAATGCTTTCTTCATAAATCTGTACTTGTTTTTCATCATTTACTAATAACATTATTACGTCTGCCTCTTTAGCTGCGTTTGCTACTAAAGCTACTTGTAAGCCTGCATCTTGAGCTAACTTCCATGATTTACTACCATCATATAAGCCTACTACTACATCAACACCTGATTCATGTAAGTTTAAAGCATGGGCATGCCCTTGGCTACCATAGCCTACAATAGCTACCTTTTTACCTTTTAATAATTCTAAGTTACAATCATTTTCATAATATAATTTTGTCATTTAAATGTTCCTCCCTGTATTCTATCTAATAGTTTTATTACAAATTAAATAAGTTTTTACTAAGCTAAATTTTATTCTCTGCAAGTCTAAACTCTTCTATTTCTTTTACATCTATTACCTTTTTTATCTGACTAGTTATTTGAGTTATCAGTTTATTATTGCTAGAAAAGATTATAGTCATTCTTGAATAATCAGGATTTTCAGCTTCTGCGAAAGAGAGACTATTTATTAGGTATCCTCTCCTAGAAAAAAAATTTGAAATTCTATTTAACACCCCATCCTGATTATCTACTAGCATCGATACAAAATACCTTTCCATGCCAATCCCTCCTCCTTTTTAATAATATTGTTTTTATTAAGTATATATAAAAAAATCCCCATCTCTGCATAATTTATATTTGCAGGGACGAGGATATATTTCCACGCGTTACCACCCTAATTGTTTCTATTAAATAAGAAACCTCTTGATAAGTTCATTTAAACTCTTCGTCTATAACGGGACTTCCCGGCTATCCTTACTTCATTTTATTTATATATTCGGGACAACCATTCAAGAGTGATTTGTACTTTACAACAGTATCGATTTCCACCAAACATCGACTCTCTTAAACTGTTTTAGCAAAATACCTTTCTCTATCATAATGTTTAATTAATTTTTTATATATTAGAGTCTATAATAGCAGATAGAAAATATATTGTCAACATGTTTTTATATTTTTGTAATATAATTCTCTAGAGAAGTCAAACATATGTGACACAGACCTCTGAAAATATTCTCTAAATAAT
>CAYLXY010000245.1:0-3515 GCA_964387405.1 uncultured Clostridiaceae bacterium | reverse complement strand
GAATATATAAATATATATTAATATATTGGAACAAAAAATTTTGGAGGTGTCGTTTATGTCGTATTCTGTAGCAAAAGCTGCTGGTTATGTTCTTGTACATACACCAGACATGATTCTTCACAATGGTACTACACAAACAACTGAAATGTTAGTAAACCCAGATTCAGAGTATTTAAAACAAGTTCCAAAAAACATACGTAGCTATGAAGAGGTTGTAAGTTATCCTCCGAACCAAGTTTATATAGGTTCGTTAAAACCAGAAGAGTTAAAAGAATATGAAGCACCATGGGTTGGTCAGAAAATGGAAGGCGCAACTAGAGATGGTAAACTAGGTGAAATTATGCCACAAGATGAATTCATAGGACTTATGAAAATATCTGACGTATTTGATCTAGTTACATTAAGTAAAGAATTTACAAGCACAGTAAAAGAGAAATTAAGCAAGCATCCTTTAATAACTGAGGAAATGGTAGCTAAGTTAAAAGATGGAGACGAATTAGATAACATTAAAAAGTATATTAGTGATTCAGGAGCAGAAGCAATATATAATGATAAGGAAATTGTAGGCTGTGTTAAAAGAGCCCACTCTATCGATGTTAACTTAAATGCTCATGTAATGTTTGAAAACTTAGTTGCTAAAGCATCAGGTTCATTAGCAATGATGCAACTTTTATCAAAAAATGATATTGATCCAAAATCAATTGATTATGTTATAGAATGTTCTGAAGAAGCTTGTGGAGATATGAACCAAAGAGGTGGAGGAAACTTCGCAAAAGCAATAGCAGAACAAGTAGGAGCTGTAAATGCTACAGGTTCTGATACAAGAGGTTTCTGTGCTGCTCCAGTACATGCTCTAATTGAAGCTGCAGCTTTAGTACAATCTGGTACTTTTGAAAATGTTGTTATTGTAGCTGGTGGATCAACAGCTAAATTAGGAATGAATGGTAAAAACCATATTGAAAAAGGATTACCGATATTAGAAGACGTTGTTGGTGGATTTGCTGTATTAATTAGTGAAAATGATGGTGTAAGTCCTATCCTGAGAACTGACCTAGTAGGTAGACATACAGTAGGAACAGGTTCTTCACCACAAGCAGTTATTACTTCTTTAATTACGATGCCACTAGACAAAGGAGACTTAAAAATAACTGATGTAGATAAATATTCAGTTGAAATGCAAAACCCAGATATTACAAAACCAGCAGGAGCAGGAGATGTTCCTGAAGCTAACTACAAGATGATTGCAGCACTTGGAGTTAAAAGAGGCGAATTAGAAAGAGCAGATGTAGCTACCTTTGGAGACAAACATGGTATGGTAGGTTGGGCACCAACACAAGGTCATATACCATCAGGTGTTCCATATGTAGGATTTGCTATAGAATCGTTTTTAAATAAAGAAATTAAAAGAGCTATGATAGTAGGAAAAGGAAGCTTGTTCCTAGGTAGAATGACTAATCTATTTGATGGTGTATCTATAATCTTAGAAGAAAATACTGGATCGACTGGAACAACCTCTGGAATTTCTGAAGAAGAAGTAAAATCGATGGTAGCTGAAGCAATGAGAGGTTTTGCGTCACACTTATTAGAAGAATAGGGGTGAAAATAATGGATGAAAATAAAAATCTTGTTAAAAAAATGATTGGTAAAGTATTTAATGATATAGCCGATGGAATGGAAACAGGACAATTTGGAACTAAGGTTAAAGTAGGTATCACTACATTAGGTAATGAACATGGAGTGGAAAACTTAGTTAAAGGCGCTGAAATGGCAGCTAAAATTGCAAAAGGATATGACATTGTATTAATCGGACCTAAAGTAGAAACAGATCTTGAGATAGTAGAGGTTAATAGTGAAGACGAAGCACATAAAAAGATGGAAGAACTTTTAGATAGTGGAGAACTATCTGCTTGTGTTACTATGCACTATACCTTCCCTATAGGTACATCAACTGTAGGTAGAGTTATTACACCTGCTCAAGGTAAGGAAATGTTTATAGCAACAACTACAGGAACATCTCTTGCTCATAGAGCGGCAGGTATGGTAAAAAATACAATATACGGAATTGCCACAGCTAAAGCAACGGGAATTCAAAATCCTACTGTAGGACTTTTAAATGTTGATGATGTAAGAACTGTAGAAAGATCTTTGGTAAAACTAAAAGAAAATGGATATGACATAAACTTTACAGAGTCTTTTAGAGCAGATGGTGGCTTTGTTATGAGAGGTAATGACCTATTAACAGGAACACCTGATATAATGGTACAAGACTCACTTACAGGAAATATTCTAATGAAAATGTTTGCTTCTTATACTACAGGTGGAAGTTATGAAGCATCAGGATTTGGATATGGCCCAGGTATAGGTGAAGGATATGATGATAGAACAATATTAATTTTATCTAGAGCATCTGGTGCACCAGTTGCTGCAGGAGCACTTCAATACGCAGGTGAACTTGCACTAGGTAATATACAAGAGGTTAAAAAGGCAGAACTTGCTGCAGCTAAAAAAGCAGGTTTAGATGATATTATAAATGACTTAATGAGTAGTAGTAAAAAAGATAAAGGTGACAGCGAAGAAGTAGTAGCACCTCCTGCAGAAGTTGTAACTGCAGAAATTTCAGGTATAGATATTTTAGACTTAGAAGATGCTGTAGTAGCAGTTTGGAAAAAAGGTATTTATGCTGAAAGTGGAATGGGATGTACAGGTCCAATAGTACTTGTAACAGATGAAAACCTAGAAGCTGCAACAGCAGCAGTTAAAGAAGCAGGATACTTGTAATATAAATAATAAAAATTGCTAAAACCCTATATAGGGTTTTAGCAATTTTTATGCCAATTTTAATAAAAACATACAATTATTTCTTAATAATCAAAGTAAATGGTATAATAAGAGTAAAGTTTATTATACAGAGGGTGATATTTATGAAAATGAGCTTTGATTTAAATATAGAGCAATCTCAAAAATTGATTATGACTCCTCAATTACAACAAGCAATTCAAATATTACAATTTAATTCATTAGAGCTTGAAAAATATATCAGGGAAGAACTAGAAAAAAATCCGGTACTAGAAGAAACTATTGATAAAGAGGAATTTCCAAATACAAAATCCGAAGAAAATAAAATAGAAGAAATCAATTGGAAAGAGTATATTGGAAATCTTAGTAATTATGGATATAGTAAAGGTAATTATTATAATGAAGATAATGAGCTAAACTATGAGAACATTATTTCAAAAAAAATTACTTTACAAGAACATCTATCACTTCAATGTTCTTTAAATCTAGTTGATAAAAAACATGTTAAAATTGGCAAGTATATAATAAATAGTATAGATGATTCAGGATATTTTAAAGATTCTATTAAAAATATTGCAGATTATTTCAAAGAAAAAGAATCTGTAATTGAATATATTTTAAAAGTAATTCAAACATTTGATCCTCCTGGAGTAGGTGCAAGAACACTAGAAGAGTGCTTATTAATTCAACTAGATATATTAAATATAGAAGATAAAAAA
>CAYLXY010000244.1:0-3517 GCA_964387405.1 uncultured Clostridiaceae bacterium | reverse complement strand
CTAAAAATCCTACTGTGTTTTAGGCAGTAGGATTTTTAGAGAATTTAATTTTATTCTGTTAATTCTTTTACTATATTTACTGATGCACTAGCACCTATTCTTGTAGCACCTGCTTCTATCATAGCTAAAGCAGTTTTTAAATTTCTAATTCCACCAGAAGCTTTAATACCAATTTCAGGACCCACAGCTTCCCTCATAAGTTTTATGTCTTCTATTTTTGCTCCTCCTCCACTGAAACCAGTAGAAGTTTTAACAAAATCAGCTCCTGCTTCTTTAGCTAATTTACAAACTAATACTTTTTCTTCTTCTGTAAGCAATGAAGTTTCAATTATTGCTTTTACTATAGCTTTATTTTTTGCAATATTTACTACGGCTTTTATATCATTTAAAACTTTATCTTTATTTCCATTTTTCAATGCTCCTATATTAATTACCATGTCTATTTCTTTTGCACCTTTGTTTATAAGGTTTTCCGTTTCAAAAGCTTTAGTTTCTATAGTTGTAGCTCCTAAGGGAAATCCTACAACAGCAGCTACTTTTATATCTGTTTTTTTTAATTGTTCAAAAGCAAACTCAACATTACATCCATTTACACAAACAGAATGAAAATTATATTTTTTAGCCTCTTTACATATTTTTTTTATTTCTAAATTTGTTGCATCAGCTTTCAGTATAGTATGATCTATATATTCAGCTATATTCATTTTACATCCTCCAAGTTAATCTACTATTAACTCTACCATCTCACCATTTTTAAGCCCTGCAGCATTACCTTCCTCTATATCTAAATGCATTTCAAGAGCAAAATTATCATCTGCTCTTACTAAAACATTTTTGAAAACAACAGCTCTATCTCCTTCTGTTTTAACTTTTACTCTTTGTTTGTCTACTACTCCAAATTCTTCTGCATCTTTATTACTCATGTGTATATGTCTTGCAGCAGCAATTATTCCTTCTTTCATTTCTACTTCTCCCTTTGGTCCTACTACTGTAACTCCTGGACTTCCTGCTATATCTCCAGAGTCTCTTACTGGAGGAGTAATTCCTAAAACAAAGCCATCTGCTAAAGAAACTTCTGCTTGTGTTTTAGATCTTGAAGGACCTAGTACCCTAACTCCTTTAATTGTACCTTTAGGTCCAACTAAATCTACTCTTTCCTCACATGCATATTGATCTGGTTGAGATAAGTCTTTAAGTTTAGTTAGTTCATGACCTTTACCAAATAATGTATCTATATCCTCTTGACTTAAATGAATATGTCTATTTGATAATGCAGCTGGTAACATTTTTTTATTCATAATAATCCCCCTTCTATCTTTTTCAATATATTACATAGTATTATATGTGTTTTCATATTAAAAATCAAACAAATATATTGATTTTTCTGATTAATATTAGCTATTTAACAAGAACCTAACATATTTATTACATGTTATTTAATAATTCTTCAAAATCTACTGATTCTTCTTTGTCTGTTTCAGAATTATATATACTATGGAATATAAAAGTAATAAATGCTAGTGCTAGAATAATACTAGCTACAATCACATAATAAATTGTATAAGGAGTGTACCAAGCTGTTAATATTAAGTATATGCTTAAGATTATATATCCTCTAATCTTGTTTTTAGATAAAATAGTTCTTTTATATTTAATCCACTTCTTTCCCCTTTTACTTATTTTACTTTCAATTATTTCATCTATTTCTTCATCTTTAGGAAAGAACCCATTTTTTTTAATTATATTTAAGAATTGTTCTTTGTTAACAAGTAGTAAATTATAGTTTTCACCTAATGTATTTATAAAATCATAACTATCATTTGTAAAATTTGATGTAGTAACTAAGATACCCTTGTATATATTTTTATCTATTATAGTGCAAACAAACTCTTTTACTTCTTTTAACTGTACATCAAAATCTATTCCATAAACATTAAATAACATCATAACTTTATGTTCTTTATATAAAGATTTTAACAAAATGTATCTTTTAGATTTTTCTATTAATTCAAAATCACTAAAACCTGTAGGAGTAAAGATGTCTTTAACATATTTTTCCATCTCGTCCATTGTTTTATTTATAATTTCATTATAAATTTTTTGACTCCCTATATATCGTCTTTTTTCTTCTTTTATTTGTTGGTATTTACGATTTCTACTTCTTATCACCATACTGTTAAGTATAGTAATTGTTATTAATGTAATAAAAATCGAAATGTATAGTTGATTTATTTTTAAACATATAAATACAAACAATATGAAAAATAAAATTATTCTCCATATTGAGTAATCAAATACCTTTGCAAAAGTACTTCTTTTGTCATCATCAGTTGTCAAATAATAATTTCTAAAACGTAAACTATTTCCCCTATTTTCTTTTCGTCCTTTTATTTGATCAGTTATAAATCTAATTATTAAATTGATTGTTTTCATTATTATCATTTCCCCTATTATTAAATCATTCAATTTTTATTGGGTTAATTCATTAATTTTATACTCTTATTTTTTCCAATAATAGTTAGTTTATACTGTTTTATTTAAATCAACAAAATAGATGGACAATGCCCATCTATTTTGTTGATTTTTTAACTTGCCATAGCTTTCTCTAACTTATCTAAATGTTGTAAAGGAAAATGTTTTAATAACTCTTTAAATTGTTCTACTGTCAAACCATTAGTTGTTGTATAAATTTCAATCTTCTCTTCTAAACTAGCTTCCTTAAAACTCTCTTTTATAGAGTTAAAATTTACTCCTCAAGCCACACTATATCCCTCCTCGAATAAGTCTTATATATAGTATTTATAATAAACTATATTCTTATTCAATCTATATATAAGTTTATAAGAATAAGATGGCATAATACACATTATGATGCTACTCTTTTAACATTGCTATAAATGGTAAATTCCTATATTTTTCTCCATAATCAATTCCATATCCTACAATGAATTTATCTGGAATTTCAAATCCTATATAGTCAATATGTAAGTCACATTTTCTTCTTTTAGGTTTATCTAATAGTGTGCATATTTTTAAACTTTTAATATTTCTTGATTTTATATTGTTTGTTAAATATTTTAATGTTAAACCTGTATCTATGATATCTTCTACTATTAAAATATGTTTTCCTTCAATTTCTAAATCTAAATCTTTTAATATTCTAACTATACCAGAGCTTTCTGTAGAATATCCATAACTAGAAACAGCTATAAAATCAATATAAACTGGTATATCTATTTGACGCATTAAATCAGCCATAAAAACGCTCGCTCCTTTAAGTACTCCTACTAAAACTATTTCATCATCTTTTTTATAATCCTGGGATATGCGTTTACCCAATTCTTGAACTTTTTGTGAAATTTCTTTTTCTGTAAATAATATTTCTCCAACATCATTATACATATAATCATCCCTTCAATATTTTAATTTTTAAATTTATATACTAATATTAATTTATTTAATTATAACATAATTATAAACTTACTCTATTATAACTTTCTTTAAATAAAAACTTAAA
>CAYLXY010000243.1:0-3529 GCA_964387405.1 uncultured Clostridiaceae bacterium | reverse complement strand
AAATATAGTCAATTATATAATTTTAAAGTAATTTTAATTTTTTATATGGAGATTAAGTTAAAGAATCTTCGACTCTAATCATCAATTATCTTTTCTTGAGTTTTAGATTTTTCTGTTAATATTCCTGCAACTAAAGCAGTTATAGGCACACACAATACAAGACCTATACTTCCTGCAAGTGCACGTATAATTTCTGTAGCTATAATATCTAAATTGATTATTTTAGTAAAATCTTCTCCATAAGCTGTAAATAGTAATAGCAATGGAATAGAGCTACCTGTATAAGCTAATATAAGAGTATTAGACATAGTTCCCATAATATCCTTACCAACATTCATGCCTGACTTTATTAAAGTCTTTGTAGCTATAGTAGGGTTTGCATTTTTTACCTCTTCCATAGAAGATGCAATAGACATTCCCACATCCATAACTGCCCCTAATGCTCCCATAATAATTCCTGCAAAAAGAAGTCCTTTAAAGTCAAATTTAACAGCTTGTGGTATATATATAAGCATCATGGCCTCTTCACTTGAAAGTCCTGTTAACTTAATCTTAGTACCTATCATATATGCAATTAACCCTGCTACAAATACACCTCCTAAGACTCCTATAATTGCTGCATAGCTTTTTTTATTAATACCCGAAACAGTTAGGATAGTTATAACAGTAATTATAAAAGCTATAGCAATTGTTAATATAATAGGATTATATCCTGCAAGAAGTCCTGGTATTAACCCTTTTAATATTAAAAAAATTGTTAATATAAGGGTAATTACTGTTTTTAATCCCTTCATTTTACCAATAATTAATAGTAAGGCAATAAATACTCCTATTACTATATATACATGAGTGCTTCTTAAATGTTCAGCAATAGATACTTCTATATTACCATCCTCAGCTTTTTCAACTATAACTAAAACTTTATCCCCTGATTTTACATCAATATCATATACAAAATTCCCGGTCAAATTATGATCTACTTCAAATTGTTTTCCTTTATATTCACCATTTAATATTTGAATTTTTACTATCATCTTTTCTGTAAAAATCATGTTATCAGAATTGTCTTCTAAGTATTTGACTTCTAAAACTTTGGCCTTTATCAATTCACTATGATCTATACTTGTAGTTTCTAATTCCTCTATTTCATCCATTGTTTCTATATGATTTTCTGCATAAGTATAATTAAAAGTATTAAGACTGATAATTATAAATAATGCAATAAATATTAAAATGAATTTTTTCAAAATATCCTCCTCCTTTTTTCAGTATAATTATACTATAAGCTAATGACTTTTAGGTAATATTATTGTAATCTTTGTTCCTTCACCTTTTTCACTTTCTACTTCTATCCTCCCATTATGAGCCTCTACTAAAGATTTTGTAACAGTTAAACCTATACCTGTGCCTCCAGTCTTTCTATTTCTAGAAAGATCACTTCTGTATAATCTTTCAAATAAATAGGGTAGGTCTTTTTTATCTATACCAATACCACTATCACTAACTGTAATAACTACTTCTTCTTCCTTATCTTTTAATCTTATATCCACCTTACCACCTGCATTGGTAAACTTAAAAGCATTTGAAAGTAGGTTTATAATCACCTGTTTGATCTTGTCCCTATCCCCTTCAATAAAAATATCTTTCTCTATATTACTATTTAAGGTAATTTCTTTTTCTGCAAATTGAGATTTAAAACCTTCGATAGCTTCTATTATATCCTCGGATAAATTGTAATTTTCATTTTCTAACACTATTTCATGATTCTCTATATCTGTTAAATACTTCAACTCTTCTACAAGTTTAATTAAACGTACAACTTCATTTTTACAAACATTTAATCTTTCTTCTGTAGGTTCCCATATTCCATCAATTAAAGCCTCTATATGGCTTTGTAATACAGTTAAAGGTGTTCTTAATTCATGAGAAATATCAGATGTTAATCTCCTTCTTAATTGCTCCTGTTCTCCTAGGGATCGGGCCAGATGATTTATAGACATAGATAACTCCTTTAGCTCTACAATACTATTATCCTCAACCACCACTGTGTCTAATTTTCCCTGGCGTATATTATTAGCTGCCTCTGTAATTTTTAAAATAGGTTTTGAGAAGACCCTAGAAGAATAAATTCCTAAAACAACAGATATTAATATTGAAATAAGTGCAGCATAAAATATAGACTTGTTAATTCCCTCTGTAAATCCCACATCACTTTCTGATACATTAAAGGGACCTACATAGCCTATATCTACTGTACCTATTTCTATATCATCCATTTCTAATATATAACTCATTTTAACATAATTTTCATTTCTAGACAGTTCATCCATTCTATTAGAATAGCCTCTACCCATCATTCCTTGTCCCATTCTTTGCATCATCATATTATGATGATTTAACATAGTATTTTCTAAATAATTTTCAAATAATATTTTTCCTTTTTCATCTTTAATTACAATATCAAAATTATTAATTAATGGGGAGAAATTAATATATTGTAAAACTCTATTGGACCAAGCTTTATCTGTTACGTATGCTTGATGTATCATATTAACTATTTCCTCTATCTTCTGTTCCTGTCCTTTGCCCATGTATATGTCAAATTCTTTGAAAAATCTAATATTAGTAATAAGACTTACTAATACAATAGAAAATATTGCACCACCCATTATAAGCAAAATAAGTCTTGATTTAAGTTTATTAAACATAGTTATTCCTCCATATATAAAACACTAATTTAGATGGCCTTTTTAACTTTGAAATACTAGACAAATTTGTATCCTGCTCCATAAACTGTAATAATATATTTTCTATCCTCGTTTTCAATCTTCTGTCTTATATTTTTAATATGAGTATCTACTGTTCTGTCATATCCTTCATAATCATAGCCAAGAACCCTTTCAATCAATGTATCTCTAGAAAACACCATTCCTACATTTTGGGCTAACAAGCTTAAAAGTTTAAATTCTGTAGCTGTTAAGTCTACTAACTTCCCCTGTTTTTTTACTTCCATATTATTTAAATTAATTAGCAAATCACCATTGTTAAATTCTATTATTTCAGCAGGGACCCTATCTGCTTCTGTTCTTCTTAAAATTGCCCTTACTCTAGCTACTAACTCCTTAGGGCTAAAGGGTTTTAAGACATAATCATCTGCCCCTATATCAAGTCCATGTATTCTATCGCTTTCTTCTACCTTTGCAGTTAACATTAAAATAGGTACCTGAGACTTGGTTCTAATTTCTTTACATACTTCCTCCCCAGATAAATCTGGTAACATCAAATCCAATACTACAAAGTCTACAACTTCTTTATCTATTATGTCTAGTGCTCCTTGTCCATTATGGGAGGTTAACACATTATATCCCTCTTTTTCCAAATATGCCTTTACAACATTAACTATATTTTCTTCATCATCAACTACAAGAATAGTTTTCAAAAGTTTAGACATTTTATCATCTCCATTTTAATACTATTTGTATTGTATGATAATACAATATAAGGTATTTTACAATATATTTCACATTAC
>CAYLXY010000242.1:0-3596 GCA_964387405.1 uncultured Clostridiaceae bacterium | reverse complement strand
ATCTTTTTTCATTAATTATTACTTAAGCATATAAAAAAGGACTTTTTGTAGTAAAATAGAATATGTGTGTAATTAGCAAAATAAAATAGCATACAAAAATTAATTAATTAAAGAGGTGGCAAGATTGAGAGCAGAAGTTATATCTATTGGAACTGAATTATTATTAGGAGAAATAGTTAATACAAATGCACAATATATTGCAAGAGAATTAGCTGGCTTAGGAATTAACGTATATCATCAATCTGTCGTTGGAGACAATGGAGAAAGGCTGTATGAAGCATATAAAGCAGCTTTTGAAAGGACAGACCTAGTAATTACTACTGGAGGTTTAGGTCCTACAACGGATGATATGACTAAAGAAGTTGCAGCTAGGTTTTTAAACAGAAAAATGGTAGCCCATGAGGAGTCTTTAAAAGTAATCGAAGATTATTTTAACAAAAGAGGGATACCTATGAATGATGGAAATAGGAAACAAGGGTATTTTCCAGAAGGATCTATTATTTTACCAAACTTAAATGGTACAGCTCCAGCATGTATCGTTGAGGAAGACAATGTGAAGTTGATATTATTACCAGGACCACCAAGGGAAATGATACCATTATTTGAAAAACAAATTATTCCTTATTTAGAAAAATATCAAAACAAAGCATTTGCATTTAAAACCCTTAATATTGCAGGTATAGGTGAAGGACATATGGAAGAAGTAATAATGGATATTGTAGAAAATCAAACAAATCCAACTGTAGCTCCCTATTCTAAAGCACAAGGTTTAACTTTAAGAATAGTGGCAAGTGCACCTAGCCGAGAAGAGGCTGAAAAATTAATTATTCCAGTTGAAAATCAAATAAGAGATAGATTAGGTATTTATATTTACGGAGAGGGAAATACAAATTTAGAAACCGTAGTAGGAGAGCTTTTAATTGAAAAAGGACTAACTATTGCTACGGCTGAATCTTGCACTGGTGGACTTTTATCTGCAAGATTAATTAACTACCCTGGCATATCTTCTGTTTTTATGGAGGGGGTTATTACATATAGTAATGAATCTAAGGTTAGACTTTTAGGCGTAAAATCTCAAACATTAGAGAAATATGGTGCTGTCAGTGAAGAGGTAGCTAAAGAAATGGCCGAAGGTATATGTAGGGTTGCTAATACAAATGTGGGTATATCTGTTACAGGTGTAGCAGGACCTGAAGGAGGCACTGAAATCCATCCAGTCGGATTAGCTTATATAGGAATTTGTATAAATGGAACTACAAAGGTTAAAAAAGCAAACTCTGTTGGAGACAGGACTAGAGTAAGAAACAGCTTAACTGGTACAGTATTAGATCTTATCAGAAGAGAAATATTAGATATGTAAGAGTGATTGAAAAATTAGGAGGAATATAATGACAGACTTTAAAATAAACAAGGTTTATAGTGGATTTGAATTATTAGAAGAAAAAGATATTAAAGATATAAATTCTATAGGAAGATTATTCTATCATAAAAAAAGTGGTGCTAGATTATTTCATTTAGAAAATGATGATGATAACAAAGTTTTTTCTGTTAGTTTTAGAACACCACCATCAGATAGTAGCGGACTACCACATATATTGGAGCATGCTGTACTTTGTGGTTCTAGAAAATTTCCAATGAAGGATCCCTTTATTGAGTTAGCAAAGGGATCCTTAAATACATATTTAAATGCAATGACTTTTTCTGATAAAACCATGTATCCAGTTGCTAGTCAAAATGATAAAGATTTTATTAATTTAATGGATGTATATTTAGATGCAGTACTTTATCCAAACATATATAATGGTCCGGAAACCCTTATGCAAGAGGGATGGCATTATGAACTTTATAATCCTGAGGATCCGATTACAATTAAAGGCGTTGTTTATAATGAAATGAAAGGAGCATTTACATCTCCGGAACAAGTATTATTTAGAAAAATAGAAGAATCCTTATTTCCAGATACAGTGTACAGATTTGAATCTGGTGGTGATCCGGAAGTAATACCAGATTTAACATATGAAGAGTTTTTAAGTTTTCATAAAACATATTACCACCCATCAAATAGTTATATGTATTTATATGGAAATGGTAATTTAATAGAATATTTAAAGTTTATAGATGAGGAATATTTAAATGGATTTGAAAAAATAGAAGTTGATTCTAGTATAGATATTCAAGATTCATTTAGTAAATCCAAAGAAATAGAGGAAGTATACCCTATTTCTAATGATGAAAATGATAAAGATAAAACATTTATAAGTCAAAACTATGTTGTAGCTAGGTCCGAAGATACTGAATTGTCCCTAGCATTTACTATTTTAAATTATATACTTTTAGGAACTCCAGCAGCACCACTTAAAAAAGCATTAATTGAAGCCAATATTGCTAAAGATGTTTTTGGTTCTTTTGATAGTAGTATTATACAAACTACATTTAGTATTATTATTAAAAACAGTAATATTGAAAGTAAAGAATTGTTTTTAAAAATTATAAAAGATACTTTAGAGAATCTTGTAAAAAATGGAATTGATAAAGAGATAATTGAAGCAGCAATAAATATCCATGAATTTAAACTACGGGAAGCAGATTTTGGAAGTAGACCAAAGGGACTAGTTTACAATGTTCAGTCTATGAATAGTTGGCTATATGATGGAAAACCATGGCTACATTTAGAATATGAAGAAAGTTTAACTAATATTAAGACAGCTTTACAAACAAATTACTTTGAAACTTTAATTGAAAAATATATACTTAATAATAGTCATAGTAGTTTACTAATATTAAAGCCGGAAAAAGGCCTTGCAAATAAAAAACAAGAAGAAGAAAAAGAAAAACTTAAGCGATATAAAGAACAATTAAGCCAGGAAGAAATTACTGAATTGATAAAATCAAATAAAAAATTAGACAAATATCAATCAAGGGTAGAGACAGAGGAAGAACTATTATCTATACCACTTTTAAATAGAGAAGATATAGACGAAGAAGTTGAAGATATAGTATTAAATGAAATAATGGAGAAAGATATTAAAATATTACATCATCCTGATCTTACTAATAAGATAGCCTATATTGATTTGTATTTTGATACTAGATCTGTTCCTCAGGAGCTAGTACAATATGTTACATTACTTACTAGCCTTCTAGGAAAAGTTAGTAGTAAAAATTATGGATATGAGGAACTATCAAACTTAATAGATATTAATACAGGAGGAATTTATTCTAAAATAGGAACATATTCTTCAAATTATAGTCATGAGGAATATCTACCGAAATTTATTGTTAAATCTTCTGTTTTAACTAAAAACTTAGAAGAGTTATTTAAATTATTGGCGGAATTAATTAACAATACAGAATTCAATGATGTAAGTAGAATCAAAGAAATAATAGAAGAGTCAAAATCTCGTTTAGAGATGATTATTTTTGATAGGGGCCATGTAATCGCAGCTAGTAGAGTTAATTCTTACTTCTCTCAAGTTGGCAAGTATGCAGAGGAAACTAATGGTTTATCTTACTATATTTTTATATCTAAACTAGTTGATGAATTTACTGAAAAACATGAAGAAATATTAAGTAATATTAAAAAAGTCTTTAAATTA
>CAYLXY010000241.1:0-3599 GCA_964387405.1 uncultured Clostridiaceae bacterium | reverse complement strand
TTGAAATCTTTTATTAAAATCATCCCAAAACTTTTCATTATTAATTATTAATTTCCAGTCTTCTAAAGTATTTCTTAAAATATTTATTGAACCAGAAATAGTAAGATACATCATCTCCGCAATAATAAGATTTTTTAAAGCTAGATAATCGTTGTTTTGGACATATTTCTCATTCCAATGCCAACAAGCAGCAACAATTTTTCCTTCTTGTAATAAGGTGTAGTTTTTTTCATCTTTTTCATCTTGAATATCAAACCAAAAAAAACTTTCAATAATCTTATTCTGCAAATCAGTAAGATTCTTAATAGCATTTTTAACATCTAAATGCCCTCTAATAAGTGGTAAATAATAAATATCTTTATCATATTTTGGGATAGTATCTATTTTTAAAAGTCTTTCTATCTCTTTGGTTCTCTTTGTAATACTCTTGATTGAAGAAAAATTATCTAACCCTAAAGTTAAAAATGCGTTACCAATAATAAGATCGTTTTCTACTTTGGGTATATGGTTAATAGTAACTAACTGGTTAAAAGTGCTTTCATTAACATTGGAATCAGCTCCATCTCGTTTGTGCCACCAAGCCACTCCTCTTTTATCAAAGCCTTCTTGGTTATATCCCTCTTTATTAAAACCATGAGCATTAAAACCTTCTCTATCATATCCGTATCTGTCGAACCCATGTAAATTATAACCGTCTTCACTATAGCCCTCATCATCCAACCCTTTTCTATCTCGTCCGTGTATATCATATCCATTATACCCATATTTAGTTCCATTTAAATGTATGCCATTTTCATTGAATCCTAATGCATCAAAGCCACTGTCATCATAATTCGTACCATTCTTATGAACCCCTGAACTATTAAATCCTCTTCTATTAAATCCTTTTTGATTGTAACCATCCTTGTCGTATAGATTATTGTATATGACTAAAATAAATCCTCCCAAAACAATAATTATTGGAATAATAATTATTGGGTCAGAAATAATTGGCATATTATTACCTCCATAGCTTGATGTAGTTAACTTATTTACATCTTTATTTTATAATCCCTGCAATATCGCTTGGCATTTGTGTTTGCATTTCATGTGGCATCAATATCATTAATTCAGAAACAGATTTTTTTAATCCTTCAAAATCATTATTACTAATTGCCTCATCTCCCATATTAATAAGCATTTCCCCCATTATGGGGTCCTTAAGTTGATGCTTATTAACACGAACATATTCAAATAATCCTACCCAAACACCTGGATTTAAAAAGTCAGAACGAGTAGAAACTGTTTTTAACTGGTCAATAATAATTTCGAATTCCTCATAATTTTCCTCTGCTAATACGATATTTCCCTCATCTTCTAGTGCCCTCAATTGTTTTTCCATTTCAGATTTATCAACTTGGTCAGATATACTTCTTACTGAATTTCTAGCCATATCTAAAGTTTCAAGGAAGATATTTTTTAACTTACTAAATTTGTTTTCTATATCATAATTATTAAGTCTCGCTTTTACATCACGTATATCCCTAATAGCTTTTTGCTTTGTATCAGTTCCTGAATCAGTATTTATACTTGATTGAATCTGGTACAGATCCTTTTTTGTCTGCATAATTTCCTCGTTGGAAATATAATCTTTATTATTTTCAAGTCTATCCATAAGCTTTTTTATTTCTTCTTCTAATTCATTTTTGCCAAAAGAATCTAGATGGTATGTTCTATCGACACGTGCATCAATTTGGAGATCAATATCTGGTATATAAACTTCTACACTCAAACTCCTAGATTCATCTATGTCAATTGTAATATCTAAATCTGTGCCCTCTAGTAAATCATATGGTAATTGGTCCCCTTGAATCTCTAAACGTGTTAAAATTAAGTTTAATTCTGGGTTTATTGAGTCGCCTTCATATACTTTAATCGGTAAAGTGTTTTTTTCATTTTTCTTTAAAGTTCTAGCAGTTTTATAGGATCGAGTTAATGAAAGTGGGGGAATACTTGACCTTTCGAAATATGGATCACATGCTTCTGCCATTAATTTTTCGCCTCTAAATGTGCTTTTAGCATATACAACTCCAATGCCATGAGATATAGGAGCTCCAGTTACTGTTATTCCATGTGTTATAGAAAATGAGTCTGGATAGATAGGTAAATTATTTCCTTCACTATCCATTAGATAAATCCAAAATAGATTTGTTTTCCCATTTTCTAATGCAACTGTGTCAAAAAAGTTTCCATCTTCAACTTTTATCTTATTACTATTATAAAAACCGCTTTCTGAACTGATTAGAATATAATAGTCTCCATCTGAGGGTACTTCAATAGTTCCAGTAATAAGTTCATCTTCTTCTGAAGTCATTGAATCATAGTTTAGAGATATTTTTATTTCATTAGCATTTATTGGTACACGAAACTTATCAATAATACTTGAAGGAATTCGTTGTCCAAGTCCATATACAGCTGCTCCTTTCGCAACTATAGTAAGTGGATTAACAGAAAAATCAGCTTCTATCCCTAAATCTTCTTCAACTCTACTTCGCACATATGGTATGAGTGTTGTCCCACCAACAAATATTATCTTTGTTATATTGTGTATAGACACCCCTGAAGATTTAATAGCATCTCTTGAGGCTTTCAAGGTTCTTTCAACTAATGGTGAAATAAGTTCATTAAATTCTTTACGAGTATATGTAATTTTAATATTTACATCGTTCCCTTCTCGATCTTTAACTCCTAAATCATCAATTTCAATGGCAACTCGTTCATAGGATGATAGTTCAATTTTTGCTGTTTCTGCTATCGATTTTAGCTTTGCAAATGCAGTAAAGAAATGGTTTTTATCAAAGTTATAAATATGATGGCTTTCTAAAATTTTGGGCTTAATTACCTTATCAACAATCAGTTCATCAATATCTTTTCCACCACTAAAGTTATCACCATAATGACTAAGCACAGTTAGTATACCATCTTTTGCCGAGATAACTGCTACGTCAAAAGTTCCTCCTCCAAAATCATAAATTAGCCAGTTTTGATCGTTCTCAGAGTCAAATCCATGACCAATTGCAGCGGCTATTGGTTCCTGTAATAATACTACGTGAGGAAATCCAGCCAACAATCCAGCACGTTTAGTCGCTTCATTTTGCATAGTTTCAAACATAGCTGGTACTGTTATTACAACTGCTAAAGTGGATATTTCAGGATATTTCCTTAGGACATCATTTTTTAGAGATTTAAGAATTTCAGCAGAGATTTCTTCAGGAAGAAAGTCTTTATTTGCTCTCTCAATATAGATCTTATCAGATGTCCCCATTAAACGTTTTACTTCACCCTTGTAATTATCTTTTTCGTCATTTGAAACGGTTTTGTACAATCTTTCGTAGGCTTTCTTTCCCACTACTTCATTCCCTACCCCATCTACCCCAAAAACTGATGGGGTATACATGTCTCCTAAAATATTTGGTATTATTTCTACATCTACTCCTTTATTAATTGCTATACTTGAGTTTGAAGTTCCTAAGTCAATTCCGATTTGAATAACACTAGTATTAATTAGCTTTGACATTTTTCCACCTCATTATTTATTTTTTTAAAAACTCATACAGTTT
>CAYLXY010000240.1:0-3607 GCA_964387405.1 uncultured Clostridiaceae bacterium | reverse complement strand
TTCTAGTCATTATATTTTCAACATTACTATCCATTATATTTTTAGTAATCATTTCTTGTTGTCTAATCATTTCAGCTTCAACTTTACGTTGTTCTAAATAATTTAATGCTTGTTTAGCTCCAGGATAATGTAATGTATTCATCATATTCCAGAACATTACTAATGTACTTATATCTGTAGGTGAACCATAAGCTCCTGTTGAGAAGTTCATTCGTGTTTCTTGCCACATAGCTTCTCTATTATTACTTAATGTAGAACTTACATCTGTTGTAAACATAAATTCATCGTTATAATAATATTGACCTGCTCTATCTTGTAATATAAAATCTTTTTTATCAAATATTTTATATAACATTTCACCTTTATTATCCATTTCAGAATAACTTCTAGGTTCATCTGCATATGCTAATGCAAATTTAAACATATATTCATATAATTTAGCAAATGCATTATCCTTCATTTTACGTTTAGAAGTTAATCTTCCTGCAGCTTGTGCAGCAGCTATTTCTTTAGCTTTACCACTAGTAGCAGTAGGGTCTTGTCTACCTTGATAACTATCTGTTATACCAATAGTTTGACGTGCTATAGTATAATTAGTTTCAAGCATATTTAAATCCTTAGATACATCTGGTTGTATATTCATTACATTTATCATAGCTAATTGTTGAGGATTATCTATTTCAATAACTTTTAACTCATCATCATTAGCTTTAAAATTTACACCTTTAGGTTTGGTAATTATTGAACCACCTTTGAGCATTTTTTCCTTAATTTTAGCACCATATATAGCTAAATCATTTTGTTGGTCTTTGATATATGTTATATCACTAGCCCCTAAAAATTTATTTTGCTTAGACACATTCTTTCTAATAACAATTGGAAAGAAATTTGGTACATAATATGGAACTTGTATTTCAGTTGGAATCATTTGTTCTTGTCCTGTCATAGGGTCAACTTGAGGTGTCATAATAGTAACTTTTTCAGTTTCTTTTTTAGAAAGTTTAAACTTATTATTACCACATGCACAGTTATCTTCTAATGGTTTTTTAACTTCTCCACATTTAGTACAAACTTTTTGTTGTCTTGCAAAATAATCTGGATAGTCTTGAATTACAGTATCTCCTACATAACTAAATAAACCAATTCCACCTTCTTTATTTTTATAAAAGCAGAATACATGTACTAATAAATCTTCATTTATAGTAGCATCTCCAGATTCTTGAGATTCATCAATTGTTACACCATACTTTTCTTTAATAAGTAATCTAGTTTGTTCAAATTGAATAAAAATATAATCCATTTCATTAACATCATAAACACCTGGTTGAGGAGTAACTTGTTTTGAATCTAGATTTTTAATAGCAATTTCTCCACTAGTTTTTCTAGTGCCTCTACTATTATCCCATTCTATATAAAATACAGAACCACCATCAGTTGGTGTACTTCTACCTTGTTCATCATTAATTTTATCAATAGGTAATCTTTCAATTTCATTTTTCAAAAACATTTCAATAGTAGTAGCTTGTTCTTCATAACCTTCCTTCGATACTACCTTTGGATAAGGAATATTACTATCTACTTGAGTTTCAACTAATTCAAAACATACTTTTCGCATATTAGTTGTTTGTTTTTTAGCATTTTTACCATCTGGTCCTTTTATTGACCTAGTACCTTCATATGCTTCACGATTATCTTCAATTTCAGATATTTCAGTAGCATATTTATTACGAGCATCTGAGTATTTATCTTGCCAATGTTTAAGATTGTCAATATCAGTAATTAATTTCTCCATATTTTTCAATCATTCTCTCCTTTATATACTCTGACCCTTTATTATAATCGTCAATCATATCTTGAGTCCATTTTATTTTAGTTTTTGCAGGTTTATTTGTATAAGTAAAGTCTCCACCACTTATCCAATATAATGCAAATATTCTAATTGAATCACCAGCATGCGTAATCTCATGTGGATTCTTAGCAACATCATTTCTTTTTATTTGGTCATGTTGCAATTGCGGTAATGTTCTTATTAAATTAGCACATGTATTAAATATTTTCAATTGACAATCTACAGTAGTCTCCCCTGTATTAGGGTCTTTACTATCTACCAATTTAAGCATCTCTTTTAATGCTAACCAACCATTAACTCTATCATTATTACCTTTAGCCCAATTTACACCATTCTCATAAAATATATCTGCTGCACTCTTCCCTGTAGTACTATCTCTATTCCATATATCCTGTGGTGCAACACCTAGTCTTATAGTTCTACCTGGATTTAAATCTGGACGAATCCATTTATTTTCCATCTCAATTATCTTTTTAGATGCATCAGATACTATTAAATCACTCTCATATATTTCATCAATAACATAAAAATGATTATCTGGACTTTGTGCTATAAAATAACAAGCAGTTTTATCAAGTCCGTAGTCTAGTGTCCTATATATCTCCCAATTATTTGGAATATCAAATGGCTTTATAACATGATATATTGTATTAAATTCTTGAAAGAATTGTCCTTCAAACACATTCCAGTCACCATACAACATTGCTTTTTTCATATCTTCTGGTAAATTCTCTAATGCAGTAACATATTCTGGGTTAGTTTCCATTAAGACGTCATTATCGTAAACCAAAGCTTGTATAAACTCATAATCTTCAGACTTTTCGTTATTTCTGTACTCTCTATCAATAAAGAGTCTCTTAAACCATGCGTGGCCAACGTTCCCTGGATTTGATGTATAATACATTCTAGGTTTAAAATCGCGTCTTGTACTTCTGTTACAAGTAATTAAGAAGTCTTTTTGTGTTTCCGTAAAGTGGGTTGCTTCTTCTAATCCAATGACATCATATTCTTGTCCTTGGTATTGATACACGTCTGCTTCTGTATCACAATATCCTAATCTAATTCTTGACCCATTAGGAAAGGTAAAACTCTTCTCATCACTATTATATTTTACAAAACCATACAACTCTCGCTGTAACGGTAACTGGTGATTTTCTCGAAGCTCTGGTAAAGTTCTACGTAATAATAGACACTGTAAACCTGGATACCTTAAACATAGAAGTACAAACTTCCTTCTCATTGCCCATGATTTACCTCCACCACGTGCTCCCCCATATGCAATATGTCGTCTTTCACTTAAGAAAAACTTTTCTTGCTTTTTATTTGGTGTACCTTTTAACACTAGTTGATTCATTTAGGTCACCTCTTCTTGCTTTTTATTTTCCATCATCTTTGGTTTTGGAGACCAATATTCTACCATTAAACTAAACCTACATTTAGTTATTTACTCCACTTCTCTAATGCACCTTCAAGTGACACTACAAATGGATTATCTTTACTACCTGTAATCTCTTGTTTATCAGTAGGTTTTTGACCGATTGTATCTCTAATGTACTCTGCTGCTCTTGTATCGCGCTCGTTTTGGGCTTTTAAAATCTGACCAATACATATAAGCTCAGCATGTGTCAAATCATCCCCGAACGTGTTCTTAACGTAGTTATTAAGCTGTCCGCTAGGTACCTTTGACCCTAATATAATTTCGAATATATCTTTAAGCTTAGCTTTTTCTATATCCTCTAATTTTTTATTCATAATATC
>CAYLXY010000239.1:0-3627 GCA_964387405.1 uncultured Clostridiaceae bacterium | reverse complement strand
TTCTACTTCTTTTAGAGGTGCTATTGATAGTGAACTTTTAGCTTATAATAAAGATTTTTTTCGCTTGGCAGGAAATATTGAAAACAAAAATATTAAAAGTAATATAGTTGTTGCTTATAATAAACAAAAACATAAAAAAACCCTATAGAGTAAACTTTTGTAAATTGTCTACTCTATAGGGTGGATTTTTATTTATATTAACATTGTTTTTTAAGATTAAAATCCAGGACTACTTGCCCAGCTATACTCATCAATTAAAAACTGTCTTACTTTATCACTAGTTACATGTTTAATTAATGTTTTTATTTTTTCACTATCTTTATTATCATCTCTAGAAACTAAGGAAATAGCATAACCTTCAGTTACTTGATCTTGTTCTTCAACATATAAACGTTGCTCATCTCCATCTAGTTCTAAACTTTTAGCATAAGTAGGATACATTATGGCAATTCCTGTTTCTGTATACCTTTGAGCTAGGCTCGTCAAAGGTACTTGATCATCAAACTTTAAATTTTTAGGATTAGATTCAATATCATCCACTGTTAAACCAACTGTTTTATTATCCCTAAGTGTAAGCAAACCTGCTTGATTTAATAAATATAGGGCTCTAGAAAAATTAGTACCATCATCGGGCATTGTAATACTTGTTCCATCTGGTATATCTTGGAGTCTTGTTAAATCTTTTGAATACAATGCAAATGTGGCATGATACATTGGCTGAACAGTTACTAAGTTCGCATCATTTGCATCATTAAACATTTGTAAGAAATAATCATGTTGAATCATGTTTGCATCTAATTCTTTACTTTTTAAAAGATTATTTGGTGTTTGATAATCAGAAAATTCTTCTATAGTCAAATCATAACCATCTTCTTTTAAATCATCTTCAATTAATAATAAAATATCCTTCATTGGATAAAATGAAACACCTACACCTATATTCTTATTGCTCTCAGAAGCAGTTTTTCCACATCCTGCTAGAGAAGCAGCTAGTATAAACACAGTTAATATTAATGAAATTCTTTTCATATTAATCATCTCCCTTATCTCTTGTCATATTTATCTGATAAAAAGTTACCTATTGTTTGTGCAAATTGAACTATTATAACCATAATAATTATAATAATCCACATTAATTTATAATTAAAATTATGATAGCCTTCGCTTATTGCTAAATATCCTAAACCACCACCACCTATTATACCCATTACAGTTGAATAGGATAGTAAACTAATAGTGGTGGAAGTAAAGCTTAAAATTAACCCTGATCGTGCTTCTTTTAATAAAAAATGAATACAATATTGTATAGTGTTGGCCCCTAGTGCATAAGATGTTTCGTAAATATTTTTATTTACATCTAATAAATCCTGTTCAGTAAAGCGGGCAAATGTTGAAATACCCATTAAACTTAAGGGGATTTTTGATGCATTAACACCAAAGCCAGTACCTAAAATCAATCGATTAAATGGAATCATTACAATTATAAATAAAATAAAAGGTATTGATCGAATCATGTTTATTATACCTGAAACAAAAAAATAAATAATTTTATTATCATAAATTCCATCTACACGCGTAATAAATAAAATAAAACCTACTAATAAACCTATAATTAAAGTAACAAGCATTGCTACAAACATCATATCTAATGTTTGGTATAGAGCTTGAAAAATTTCCGATCTGAATATCTTAAATGTTTCTATATATTGATTAACCACTTAATAATGCCTCCTTATAAGAAACAGGCACTAGTTCCTTTTCTTCTAAAGAGACAATATCTGAAATTCCACCTTTTTCTATAATAGCAACTCTATTGCATAAAGCTTTAATTACAGATATATCATGTGAAACTACAACAATTGTTGTTCCAAATTCTTGGTTAATATCTTTTAATAACTTTAATATTTCATAACTCATTTTTTCATCTAAAGCTGATGTAGGTTCATCACAAAATATAAGTTTTGGCTTTGTCATTAATGTACGTGCAATAGCAACCCTCTGCTTCTGTCCACCAGACAAGGTTTTTATATAGGATTGCTCAAAATCAGAGAGACCTACAAAGTATAATATTTCTCTTGCTTGTTTTATATTATCTTTTTTATTTCCTTTTCTTAATATTGTTGGCAAAAGCACATTATCAAGAACATTTAGATTTCCTAATAAATTAAAACTTTGAAAAATCATGGAAGTATCTTTAACTAAATCATGTCTTGTTGTTTTATCTAGTTTTTTGCCCATTAAGTATATATTTCCATAATCAGGTTTAATAAATCCATTCATTAATCGTAAAATAGTCGATTTACCACTGCCTGTCTCACCCACTAGTCCATAGATCTCTTTTTTATGGATAGACATACTAATATCATTAATGACTATTGATTCTTTACCATTTATAAGAAATTTTTTTGTTATGTTCTCAAGCCTAATCATATGTCCCTCCTAGCTGTTAACTTATTCAAACTTACTAGAATAAAATAAATAGCCCTTACTATTTTTAAAATAAAAGCTATAATAAAATTTTGTTTTTAATATATTCTTGGTTATTGTATCATAGTTTAATAGATTGTTCAATTATCTATAAAGTATAAAAAATGAGTCATTATTCTATATTTTAAATAGTATATATATATCAGAAAATTCAATATTTAACTGTTCGATTCTTTGATCTGAATTTATAATAGTGTTTGTAACTTTTGGTTGATCTAATATCTTTACTGGTAGTTTTACAGTAAATAAGCTACCCTTTCCAAGCTCACTTTCCACACTAATTTCCCCACCAATTATCTTAACCATAGTTTTTACTAGGGTGAGCCCTATTCCGCTTCCCTCAGTATTTCTGATTAAGGAATTATCCACTTTTTTATATCTATTAAATATAGTAGCCAAATCCTCCTCGCTTATGCCTACTCCACAATCACTAACAAGTATTAATAGAAAATTTCCTTTATCCTTAATTTCAATATATATATTTTCCCCTTTAGGTGTAAACTTTATCGCATTTGATATTAGGTTTAAAATAATCCTTTCCATTTTTTCTATATCAACAGCCATTATTTTTTCTTCTGTATCAGTATCAAATATAATATGTAATCCTGTGTCTTCCACATAATTCCTTACAGAATCTACAATATTTTCAATAATTTCTACTATATTTCTATTGCTAAAATCGAGTTTATAAAAGC
This sequence comes from uncultured Clostridiaceae bacterium, assembly GCA_964387405.1. Classification (GTDB taxonomy): domain Bacteria; phylum Bacillota; class Clostridia; order Peptostreptococcales; family Natronincolaceae; genus JAAZJW01. Next base: position 445 of record CAYLXY010000239.1, on the reverse strand, counting down.
CAGATTCCATACTAGATAAATCCATTATATTGTTTATAATTTTAGTGAATCTATGACAATTTTGTTTAATAATACTTATGTTTTTCTTTAAATCCTCTTTTTTAATATTACTTGTTTCTTTTTTAAAACTCATTTCAATTAGTTGTGCTGCACTAAATATTACATTTAATGGAGTCTTTAGTTCGTGGGATATGCTTGTAAAGACTTGTGCTTGCATATCTAGGGTCTCTTGCAACTTGTTCTTTTCTTTAACTTCATCAGTAATATCTATTGTAATGAAGATTATTTCTACAATTTTATTATTTAATCCAAATATAGGTTGATTTATGGTTTTGAAAAATCTTTCTTCTCCATCTACTATATGATTTATATAATCTATATAAGAATTATCTCCTTGTACAATATAGTTATAATCAAATTACAGTTTTTCGCTGTAATAATTATA
>CAYLXY010000238.1:0-3627 GCA_964387405.1 uncultured Clostridiaceae bacterium | reverse complement strand
TATTTGTATTTGCTATAGTTAATTGGGAATAAAGTGTTATTCTTTCGATACAATTTATAAATATATTTTTTTCCGATTGATTAAAGTTTCCATGTTGATAAAACTGGTTTTTAGGCACAAATTGCTTATATATATTTTCTTTTGGTATTTCCAGTTTTAATAAAGGCATATTATCACATCTTTTCTATATATCTAATATTAAAAAACTTATTAGTTCAAAATCTCCTAATCCATCTAGATCTTTTTCTATTATGTTTGTACCACCTTTATGGAATAAACTTTTTATTCCTAGTTCTTCTTTTTTACCGACTATTTCTTCTATAACTTTTTCTAATAATATAGAATATTGATCCATGTTTTTACTATAATCTGTTTCTTGGTTAAATCTAGCTATTAATTTTTTATCTATTTTATTATTTTTATAGCAGGTTTTTTTATAATAATCTAATAGTTGCTTTGCTTTATCATATGATAGTTCAACCTTACCATTTTCACTTACGTAAACTAAATAATATGGATGTAATGGATTTTTTTCTAAATTGTTTACTTGTCCTGCAACTTGTTCTACTAAAAATATTAATCCTGGCTTTAATTCATTTCTAAATTCTTCAGGAATTTTTACTATTGAATATAGGCCTGTAGGGGCTTGTTCTAAGTTTTTCTTGTTTTCTTTTAAATATCCTGTTAAATCCACTCTAAAGTCACTGAAGTTTAAATCTGTTATAGATACTCCTCCGGATATATCTTCTAAATCTACTACTTCTTCTTTTAGCTTTTCTAGTTGATTTTTTCTATATAGCAAATCTCTCATTTCTTTAGACTGGTTTTCTTCTACTGGGTTTTCCTCTCCTGTAGCTGTAATATCTACTAATACCATTCTGCCTTTAACCCTTTGTTCTAAATTAATGTATTCGTCTAAATCTTCTGTAGGCCAAAAGTTTACTAATTGTATTTTTTCGTTGGTAGAACCTATTCTATCTACTCTACCAAATCTTTGAATTATTCTAACTGGGTTCCAGTGAATATCGTAATTTATTACAAAATCACAATCTTGAAGATTTTGCCCTTCGGATATACAATCTGTGGCAATTAGTAAATCTATTTCTTCATTCATATTGGGAAATACCTTTTCAGCTTCTTTGGATTTTGGAGAAAATAGGGTTAGTACCGTGTTTATATCGTTAAAACTTATTCGCTTTTTATATTCTTTTGCTACTTCTAATGTTGATTTGTTTGTTCCACTTCCTATTACTAATGCTGTATTTATTCCTAAATCTTTAGCATGACCTGATAAATTTTCATATAGATATTTAGCGGTATCAGAAAATGTTGTAAATATTAATACTTTTCTATTTCCCTTATTAATAGGGTCTATTAGCTTTTTTACTATGGTATCTTTTAATACATTTAACTTATTATCTTTTTGCGGATTTATAAGTTCTGCTTTGGATAGTATATCTTTTAATATTTGTTTATCTTCTTCTAATTCTTGTCTCCATTTTATTGTATCTGTATCTTTTAGTAATACTTTTACCTTGTTTCCTACTAATAAATCTTCAAACATGGTATCGTCTGGATCTATATCTAATATGCTTATATCCTCTGCCGTCCTAGTATCTGTATAATTAGATTCATGATTATCTATTGCCTGAATAATAATATTTACTTGATCTAAAAGTCTAGTTACTGTTAAATTAAAAGAATGTATGGAACTTTCTAAGCGTTTTAATATGTTAATTCTCATTAAATGTATTAAACTACTTTCCCTATCTCTTTGTCTAAAAAGACCTTGCCCATCTTTAACTGCTATATCATATTTCTCTTCATATTCTGGAAGTTTATGTGAATATACATATTTTAAAGGAGAATATATTGCTAAATTTAACTTGTTTATAGTATTATTTATATCTGATATATTTGGAAAAATTTCATCTTCGTCTATTTTGCTATATTTATTTATAGGTTTAAGTCTTTGTGGAAATTTTCCAATCTCTTCTATATCATAGTATTTTTCTATATGTTTTCTAGACCTAGCAATGGTTAAAGTGTCTAATATTTTAAAATAATCCATACTCATCATATCTATAAATTTTTCTGTTGTTCTTTGGCTTTGGCCTAAGTCTGACCATTGATTAAATATCATCTGAGCATTTTTAAGTGTGTAGTTTATACTGTTTATTCCTACATCTTTAAGTGCTGAATCTTTTTCCTCTGTTATAAAAGCAATTTGATTTTTTATATCATTCATTTTATTGTTGACTGGTGTTGCTGATAGCATTAATACTTTAGTCTGTACCCCTGATTTTATTACATCTTGCATAAGTTTTTGATATCTGGTTTTTCTATCTTTTACTGGTGGATTGTTTCTAAAGTTATGGGATTCATCTATGACAACCAGGTCATAGTTTTCCCAATTTAAAGTAGCCAAGTTTATAATGCCAGTATAGCCAGATTCTCTACTTAAATCTGTGTGATTCAATACATCATAAGAAAATCTGTCTTTTTCAAATATATTTCTTTTATCATTAACTGTGTAAACTAACCAATTATCCCTAAGTTTTTTTGGACATAGAACTAGTACCCTATAATTTCTTAATTCGTAATATTTTATTACAGCTAATGCACTAAAGGTTTTTCCTAATCCTACGCTATCTGCTATAATGCAGCCATTATAGTTTTCTATCTTTTCTATAGCCCCTAGTACTCCATCTTTTTGAAATTGATAAAGCTTGTTCCATATTAAAGTTTCCTTTATTCCAGTTTTTTCCTTAATTATTCTTTCATCTGTAAGTTCATTTAAGTAATCATAAAATATATTGTATAAGGTTATAAAGTAAATAAATTCAGGAGGATTTTCCTTATGTATTATATTTAAATTTTCTATAACTAATTCTGTAACATCTTCTAGCTCTTTATCGCTATTCCATATGTTTTGAAAAGCTTGTAACATACCTAATGTATGTTCTCCATAAAATGCATTTATAGCCTCCATTCTGGTTGAAGGTACTATTCCTAGACTATCTGCAGTAAAGTCTACGGATCCATTCATAGCAACAATATCATCTTTGTTTTCTATGTACATAAGTCTTGGGTAGGCTGGATTTCTCTCTTTAAAAGATTTAAATTTTGCCTTATCTTTTATCCACATAGAACATTCTTTAGCTATAGAAGATTGGGTCATTTCATTTCTAAGTTTTATTTCAAATTCTGTTCCAAATACATTGTTATTTTTGTTTATATAAAACTCTTTCATTTCTTGCTTTTTTGCGACAAAAGTAGGTTCTGTAAATATAAATCTAAATTCTTCAATATTAGATAATTCTTTTTTCAATTCTTCAAAAGCAAATAAAGTAAAGCTAGCGGATATCATACTAATTTTACTATCTGTTTTGGTATATTCTCTAATTTCATCAATCATTTTATTATTTTTATTATCTATAAACTTAGGTGGTTTCACAAAATACCCCCTTTTTATTATTTTTTGGATTTATTATATAATTCTCCAATAAAAGCCTAAACTCCTGCTTTTACTTAGCTTAACTTTGTATTTATGGATACTTTTACTATATGCCCCATAATTTTTATAAAACCCTTGATTTGCATATGAAAATCCACCCTAATAATTAT
>CAYLXY010000237.1:0-3629 GCA_964387405.1 uncultured Clostridiaceae bacterium | reverse complement strand
TCTGCAACTACCTATTATTATATCATGTTCGGAGAAAATCTGTCCTATCTAGTGTAACCTATCCATGTATTATAGTTCTATATATGCTATAATTTAAATATAAAAGTATAAAAAAGGGTTGCATAACTGTTGAAGATTAGAATAAATGATAAAGAAAAAGGTGATGATTATGTTAGTATTTTTTACTATGGTAGAAGATGAAAAAAGTCGATCTAAATTGGAGTTATTGTACAATAACTATAAATATACAATGCTTTACGTTGCTAAAGGCATATTAAAAGACCAATATTTAGCAGAAGATGCAGTTCATAAAGCATTTATAAAAATAATAGATAACTTATACAAAATAGATGACCCAACTTGTAACAAAACCAAAAGTTTTTTGGTTATTATAGTAAGGAATATTGCAATAGATATGTATAATCATATAAAAAAGCAAAATGTAGTCACTTTTGATGAAACTTATTTTATTGAAGAAGATTCTGATTTATCACCTTTAGAATTTGTGGTATCCGAAGAAAGCATAAAGAACATTATAGACAATATAAATAAATTAGATATTAAATATTCAGATGTAATATTATTAAAATATTTTTATGAATATTCCAATATAGAAATAGCTAAACTTTTAAATATAAGTTATGGAAATGTTAGGGTAAGACTACATAGAGGAAGAAGAATGATTAAAGAAATGATGGAAGAGGGTGTTTTTTTCAATGAATAAAAATGAGTTAAAAAACAAGATATTTGATGAAATCCTTATATATGCATCAGAGCAAAGTGCCTTAAATATCATTAAAGATTTGCCAGAGGAACAGGACTTAAAAGAAACTATTGTACCTTCTTTGCAATTTGAAATAAATATGAAAAAGTTAATAAAAAATCATAAAAGAAAAGAAAAATATAAAAAGTTGTTAAATATTTCAAAAAGAGTAGCAATTATTTTAATGATATTTATATTAATAAGTACTATAACTATAATGAGCGTAGAAGCATTTAGGATTAAATTTTTTAATATTATAACAGAATGGCATGAGGAATACACTAGGTTTAGGTTTCAAGGTCAAAGTACAAATTTAGATAAAAATCAATTATCTGAAATTACCCAAAAGAATAATGGGCTAATATATACTCCTACTTATATTCCGGAAGGATACGAACTATTAAACATGCAAGAAGCTGGTGAATTATATAGAATAAATTATACAAAAGAAGATGAAAAGATTACCTTCATTCAGTCACAAATAGACAAAACGGATACTGCTATGGATACAGAAGGTGCAGATCTAATAAAAATTGTGATTTTAGGTAATGAAGGATATTTTATAGAACGTGACGAAATTAATTCTTTAATATGGCAAAATAATGAAAAGGTATTTACCATACATGGGGCTCTAAAACAGGAAGAGCTAATAAAAATAGCAGAAAGTATAAAATCACAGGAAAAATAAAAGATTTATAAAAAAATAGAACAATTCTGTAACAAACCACCTTCTTTTTTGGTTATATATATAAGAATAGAAATATGAAACACCTACAATAAATGGTTATAATTATTCTTTTAGATCTGATGTATGGGATAGATATAATCCCAATGGAGGTGGCTATATGTTTAGACGTGACATTGACTGATTTTGTGAACTATCATGTGACGAAAGCGTTGTTATATCAATGAATAAACAAGAAAGAAGGTGATACTGTGAATTAATGTTAAGTGCACTCTGGAATGTTACAGATCACAAAGTTAAAATCGTTTCTGCTTTTAGTGATAAGCGGAAACATATTGAAAGGAGAATTAATATGATTTCAAAAAATGGAAGTATGAAGAATAAAAAACGGATTCGCATGTTTGCCATTGTCATAACGTTGACCTTTTTATTGACAGGGGTATTTGCGGCCTATGCGTCGCCAGGAGAAGCGGTTATCGTTGATGGTGAGCCTGGCGATATTACTAAAGATAGTGACGATATTTCCTATAACATTGTTGCCAAAGGTGATAAAAAGGAAGTACCACAAAAGATGATGCCGGGTTCGGTTATCATATATGATAACCAGCTACAGCCAAAAGTAATTAAAGGCGGTTATATTGAAAATGAGACTCAACCAAATGTAGAGACAGAAGATTCCATAAGAGATTCAATTCTGAAAGGTTTGAAGTTGGTTCCGATAACAGATGATATGACTGTGGCTGAAAAAGAACTTGCAGAATGGGAAAACCGATTGGTTAGTGGCCTTAAAGAACAGATAATATCTGAAACGCTTGTTAAAACACCATTCCAGCCAACAATATATCCAGGAATGAAAGTTGTTTATGACGAGATTACGGGTGATATAAATAATATATATTATCCCGATTCGGACGATCCTTCCGGTTATTCCATTCATAATATTCCTACCGGCAGCAATCAATTAATAACGAGAACCGATACTATTGATGTCATGTTCAATACAATTAATATAAAAATAAATGGTGAGGCTCAAGATATTGATAATTTTCTTTATGAAGGAACAACTTATGTACCATTAAGGGCAATATCAGAAATATTTGAAAAAGAAGTTACATGGGATGGTGAAACTAAAACTGCCAGTATTAAGGATATTGAAGCAGGTGAGGATGAAGAGGACAAGGTAGAAATAATACTATTAACCCAGGATGAGCTTGCTTATTTTAATGGAGATTCATTTTTCAATGGAGATTATTTAAATATACGTAATCAGTTTTTAAGTTCGTCTTATAGTCAACCTGTTGATATTGATTTATTCGAATTATTTTATTGTGGTAGTGGCATCGCCGAAAAGATAACAGATGATGAACTGAAAGCAGTTATGGAAAAAAGTGGGATGGCAGGCAGTATCGAAAATCTTCCATGTCCTTGTGAGAAAAATAGTCGCTCAAATATGGATAAAATACTTTTAGAGCATATGGGAATAACCCTTGCTGACACAAATGAAGTTGGATTAGATAAGTTTACCTACCTTCCCAAATATAATGCTTACTATCACTTGCATGGTGATACAAACTACAGAACAAACATAAAATTTTTCAAAGGGGATCGTGAAGGCAATTTAATTCGACTCTTCTATAATGATACGTTTTTTGGTGACGGAGTTAAGGTGCTTACCTTACAAGAGAAAAATGGTGGATATCTGTTTGTTTCAAACCAAAAGGTTGTTACTAAAGTAATAGATCTTGGAAACTCTACAAGTAAGTAAGACTCAACGATACGCTGGGGACGGTTCCTATTACATTTAGCCTCAGGGTTTGGTAAGATTTTACCGAGGTGATTTTATGGCAAGGTTAGCAAGGGCGGAAAGTCCGACAGGTCATTATCATGTGATGGTAAGGGGCAACAATCGAGAAACAATATTTTAAAAGGCTGTAGAAAAAAGATATTTCATAGAGTTGTTGTAGCATATAGTAGAGGATAATAAGATTTCAGTAGTAGCCTATTGTTTAATAGATAATCATGTTCATCTTTTGCTTCATTCCGGGTTGCAGGCAATGTCAGAGGCACTTGTGCTCAAATGGATTAATATCAAATTCGCAGGTAGATACAGTGCATTGCATTGGGAGCAGTACAAACCGTCCCCAGTGCATTTGCATTTGTAGAAAATCCATCAGGTAATTA
>CAYLXY010000236.1:0-3644 GCA_964387405.1 uncultured Clostridiaceae bacterium | reverse complement strand
TGATAAATACCATATAGGTATTGCTCATGGTGCCCTAGAGGGGCTTTCAGCAGATATAGAGGGTAATTACTATCCTATGGAAATAAATGAATTAAACTCCATCCCAACAGATTTATGGTTACTAGGGCATACTCATGTGATATATCCATCTAAAGATAATATATCAAATAACAAAATATTTAATGCAGGTACACCTGAGCCAGATGGATTAGATTACAAGTATGAAGGTGCAGCATGGTATATTACTTTAGACAATCGGTCTAGCACAGCAGAAAAAATCGTTACAGGAAAATATAGATTTATAGACAAAGAATTTAAAATAGATTCGGATGGAGATCTAGAGACCATAAGGACATGGACATTATCAGACGAACCAAATAAAAAAATAATTAGACTAAGCTTAAAGGGAAGTATATCTGATGAAGCCTATTTGAATTTAAGTTCCTTTTATGAAGGTTTAGAATCTAAGGTATTTTACATAATAATAGATGACTCAGAACTCAAGGTGAAAATAGACAAAGATATAATAGAAAAAGAATTTACTAAGGGATCTTTCCCATATGAATTTTTGAATGGCTTACTTCATGATGAAGAAGCATTGCAAATAGCCTACGATCTACTGAGGAGGGGATAAGATGAATATTAAATCCTATAAATGTAAGAGATTTGCTGGCATAAAAGATATTGACTTAGAATTTAGTGAAGGAATAAATGTGATACTAGGTGATAATGAATCTGGTAAAAGTACCATAATTGAAGGTATAAACTCAGCACTTTTTAAAGATATAAAGCTTAATAAAAGGGATAATGTTCATAAAGAATTTTCCTTTAAATTTATGCCAAAACCTGATGGGGACTTCATCGATAGTGAGGTTACCATAGACACAGAACAAGGGTCATATGAGATATACAAGGAATGGGGAAGTAGTGAAGAAATAAGGTTAACAGACCCGGATGGAAATATAATGAAGAATAGAAAAGAGATACAGGTAAAATTATCTAATCTTTTGGGTTTTGGAGAAGGTACTTATAGTAATATTGTATTCGCTAAACAAAGAGAGTTGAAGAATGCACTAAATAACATCATTGTAAATAGCAATATAACTAATGAAGTCAACGATTTGCTTAGAAAAACCATGATGGAATTAGATGGAGTATCTATAGATGGCATTCAAAGAAATATTGAAGCAGAAATAGAGAGCTTATATAAGCGTTGGAATAAGGAAAAAAACTACCCTGAAAACAATAGAGGGATAAACAACCCTTATAAAACCGGGCTGGGGAAAATATTAGATAGCTACTATAAAAAAGAGCAGTTGAGATTGAATATGGACGAAGCCAAAGATTCAGAAGAGAAGTTTGAGGATATATGCAATAGATTAAATGGTGTAGATGGTAAAGTTGAAATTCTAACTAATCGAAAAAATCAGCTCGAAAAAATAGAAGAAGATGTAAATAATAGAATGGTTTTAGAAGTAGAGATTAGATCAATTAATAAAGAAATGGAACTATTAACTCAAGCAAATAAAGAATGGCCAAAGACGGAGCTATTTTTAGAACAGTTAGAAACAAATTTAGTCGAGTTAAAAAACAAAAAAGAACTTTTAGCTTTGGAAAAAGAAGACTTACAAGAACTCAACAAGAAGAAAGAACTAGAACAAAAATTAAGAGATATAGAAGATACTCAAGAAAAAATAAATTTTATAGAGGAAGAACTGTCTAGGATACCAGATATATCCTCAATAGACATTGACAAATTAACAGAAATAAACACACAAATATTGACCTTAGATGCGACTATGAAGGCTAGTAAAATAATAGGAACACTTAAGAAATCATCAGACAGACCTGCATATATCTATAGAAACCTTGAAGATAAAGAAGAGCTAGAGGAAAACATATCATTTGAAGCCAATGGATTGGTTAAAATAATATATGATGATGAATTTGAAATGGAAATACAAACTGGAGATATAGATTTTGAAGAATTGATTAAAGAAGAAGTTGCCAAAAAGGACAGCTTGGGGAACTTATTAAACAAATTAAAGATTAAAAGTACTGAAGAAGGAAAATTAAATTTGGAAAAGATAAAAGTCTTAGATAATGATAGGAAGTTTTATCAAAACCAAATAGCATTAATTTTAAATAATGGCACAAAGGAACAATTACAAGATGAATTAAATAAACTGGGAGAAATAAAGGTTAGTAGAACTATAGAAGAAATCGAAAAGGAACTTGAAGTTACTGCAGAAAAAGAACTAGATGACTTAGCAGAAAGAAAAAACAAAGATGATTTAATAGGTAAGTGGAAGCAAAAATATACAGACCATGATAACCTCCTAGAACTACTGGTTGAAAATAGAACACTACAAAAGGAAAAGAAGTTAAAACTAGATAATTTGTCACCCTTGCCAGAGGAGTTTAAAACTACTGAAGAATTTAAAAATAAATTGGCAGAAATAAAGAAGCAGTTAACCGATTATCAAACTGAAAAAGATATACTAATAACTGACTATTATGAATCCAAGAGCAATCTTTTGGAGACAACTTTCGAAGAGTTAAAAAAGGAATATATATATGCTGAATCAATCTTCAATAAAAATCTTCAAAGAGGAGAAAAATTGCTGGAAATTCATAGAGTGTTTTTAGAAACAAAGGAAAAAATGTCAAACAACCCTATGGAAACTCTAGTAACTGAATTTACAAAATTGCTAAGCAGCATAACTGATGGCAAATATAGTACAGGTACCATAGATGAAAATTTTAATGTAAAGTTAGAAAATACAAATGGAGAAATCCCCATAGACCTACTTTCGGCAGGTACTTATGATAGTGTTACTCTAGCCTTAAGGTTTGCTATCTTAAAACATCTATTCAACGATAAGAAGGGATTCGTTGTATTAGATGACTGTTTAGTAGATCTAGATCCAAATAGAAAAACTCAGGCCATAACTTTAATAAGCGATTTTTCAAAAGAATATCAAATAATATTTACAACCTGTGATCCAAAGACGGCAGAGGCCTTAGGTGGCAATCTTATAGAAATATAGGCAAGTCTATTTAAAAGGGGGTTTGGCAATGCGAGTTTTATAAAAGAGAATTGCCGTGCTTACTTAGAGTTTATGAAAATATAAAAGAAGACATTGATTTAATTATAGTGGATGGCTTTGTTCACCTAGGGGATCGGAAGAAGGGTCTTGGGGCATATTTATTTAATGCACTAGATCAAGAAATACCTGTTATCGGAGTTGCAAAAACATTTTTCAAAGGATGTACTGATTGTATTAAAACATACCGTGGTCAAAGTATCAAACCATTATATATTAGCTCCATTGGCATTGAATTACATGATTCTGCAAAATTAATAAAGGATTTAAATGGGAAAAACAGAATTCCCGATGTATTAAAAAAAGTTGATCAATTGACTAGGGCCGACAACAGAATATAGTCGAAAGACTTTCATAATAGGAGATAAACTAATAATTGGATAAACGATGAGTTTGCACATAATAACCTCAAATGAATAAAATAATATATATGTAAAAAGGAGGTTTTTTGTATGCAAAGAATAAGAAGAATGTTTCCTGGGGGCAATACAAGTTGTGGCTTTTATTCTTTTCAAGAAAATATAATAGGGGAAGATA
>CAYLXY010000235.1:0-3649 GCA_964387405.1 uncultured Clostridiaceae bacterium | reverse complement strand
GAACTGATAATGAAGTTAATGATGAACACCCTGCTGCATAAACATATAAAAAATTTTCTCCAACTGATGTTAAACCAGAAGTATCAGGAACTGATAATGAAGTTAATTTATCGCAATCATAAGCATAATAAGCTAAGAAAGCTTTTTTTATTATACTTTTATTAATTATTATCTTGTTCTCTTATTTGTACTCTTCTAATTTTACCACTAATAGTTTTGGGAAGTTCATCTACAAATTCAATTATTCTAGGATATTTGTAAGGTGCAGTGACTTTTTTAACATGGTTTTGAAGTTCTATCATTAATTCTTCGCAGGCTGTATAGTTTTTAGCAAGGACTATTGTAGCTTTCACAACTTGTCCTCTCATTTCATCAGGAACAGCTGTAATAGCACATTCCAATACGCATGGATGTTCCATTAAGGCACTTTCTACTTCGAAAGGTCCAATTCTATAGCCAGAGCTTTTTATAACATCGTCGGATCTTCCGACAAACCAGTAATAATCATCTTCATCTCGCCAAGCCATATCTCCAGTATAATATATATTATCTCTCCAAACTTTATTTGTTTGCTCTTCATCTTTGTAATATCCAGCGAACATACCTACAGGCTTTTCTTTGTCTGTATATATGATGATTTCACCTTCTTCACCCATATCACAAGATTGTCCAAATTCGTCTACAAGATCTACTTTATAAGCAGGAGATGGACGTCCCATAGATCCAGGTTTTGGATCCATCCAAGGGAAAGTAGCAAAAACTATAGTAAGTTCTGTTTGACCATAGCCTTCCATTAGTTTAATACCAGTAGCTTTATGGAATTGATGAAAGACCTCTGGATTTAAAGGTTCACCAGCTACAACACAATATTCCAGAGCAGATAAATCAAATCTTGTAAGATCTTCTTTTATTAAAAATCGATACATAGTGGGTGGCGCACAAAAGGTAGTAATTTTAAATTTCTCGATAACCCTCAGCATTTCACTTGGTATAAATCTTTCGAAATCATAGGCAAAAATAGCACTGCCTGCAATCCATTGACCATAAATCTTTCCCCACATAGCTTTGGCCCATCCAGTATCAGCAACGGTTAGATGAATACCACCAGGTTTTACATTTTGCCAATATTTAGCTGTTTGAATATGCCCTAATGGGTAAGTAAAGTCATGTTGGACCATCTTTGGATGACCTGTAGTACCAGAAGTAAAATATATAAGAGAAATATCTTCATTAGTTGTAGCTAAATCTCCAACAGGTCTTTGAAATTTTTCGCTAGCTTTTTCAATAGCTTGATTAAAATCTATCCAGCCTTTTTTAGATCCACCTACAGAAACTTTTGAAACTAATGAAGGGGAGCTTTGCTCGGCTTCTTCTATATGTTGGATTGTTTCTTCTTCGAAGACAGAGACAATCAACTTTATATTAGCTGCATTATTTCTATATACAATATCTTTAGTGGTTAAAAGGTGGGTTGCAGGGATTGCAATGGCACCTAATTTATGTAATGCAAGCAAGCAGAACCAAAACTCGTATCTCCTTTTTAGTATAAGCATAACTGGATCCCCTTTACTTACACCTAAATCTTTGAAAAAATTAGCAGCCTTATCGCTGTATTTTTTTAAATCCCTATAGTTAAAGATCTTTGATTCCCCATTATCGCTATGCCAAATCATAGCTACTTTTTCCGGATCGGTTTCTGCATATTTGTCTACTATATCATAAGAAAAATTAAAATTTTCAGGAACTTTAATCTTAAAGTTATCTGAAAAATCTTCATATGATTCAAAATCTGTTTTAGTATAGTTTTTTAACATGAAATTTATTTCCCCCTTTACATAACTATAGCTAAAAATTTAGCAGGCACATTATTTAAAGCTTTTATGCCGTGTTTATTACTAGAATCATAGAAGATGCTATCGCCTTTTTCTAAGATTACTTCGTGACCATCAATATTAATAAGTATGCTACCTTCTAACAAATGAATAAACTCTTGTCCTATATGTGAATTTTGAGCTATAGGTACATCCTTAGGTTCAGGGTTAACTGTTACAAGGAAAGGTTCAGCCTTTTTATGGATAAAATTATATGCAAGGCTTTCATAGTTATATTCTTTTCGCCTATTTACTTTTATACCTTCACCTTTACGTACTAAAGAATAAAGTTTAAGTTTCGGCTCACCACCTGTAATTAATGCGGTTAACTCTACATTGAGTTGATTTGATATACCATATAGTACACTAACTGGTATATCTGAGTTACCCTCTTCGTATTTTTGATACTCTTCTAAAGTAAGATTCAGTTTTTCGGCTAACTCAGCCATAGTTAATCCATATATTTCCCTAAGTTCTTTAATTCTCATAGCCATCTGTTTAATTTCTTCTGACATAATAAACACCCCTTTTAAGTATAATATTTTTTATACTTCCACAATCCAACCTTCAGGAGCTTCAATATCTCCAAATTGAATTCCACAAAGTGTATCATATAGTTGTTTTGTAACAGGACCTACTTCACTTTCGCTATGGAACACATGAAGTTCTCCCTTGTGTTCTATTCCACCAATTGGAGTTATAACTGCAGCAGTACCGCATGCTCCAGCTTCTTTAAATTCACTTAAGTTATCAACAAGTACATCTCTTTCCTCTACTTCTAAATCTAAATATTCTTTAGCTACATGCATTAAAGAATATTTAGTAATACTAGGTAGTATGGAAGGTGATACTGGTGTTACAAACTTATTATCTTTGGTTATACCAAAAAAGTTAGCAGCACCTACTTCTTCTATTTTAGTATGGGTTGCAGGGTCTAAGTAAATACAGTCTGCAAAACCTCTATCTTTGGCAATTTTATTAGGCATAAGACTACCAGCATAGTTTCCTCCTACTTTTGCAGCTCCTGTACCATATGGTGCTGCTCTATCATAGTCTGATGTAAGGAAGTTTACTGGAGCTAAATCACCCTTAAAATATGCACCTACTGGTACTACAAAGATTGAAAATATATATTCTGGAGCTGGCTTTACACCTATGTTATCTCCTACACCTATAAGAAAAGGACGAATATATAAAGTACCACCTGTACCATATGGTGGTACATAAGCTTCATTAGCATTAACTACTTGCTTACATGCATCAATAAACTTTTCCACTGGTATTTCAGGCATTAAAAGACGTCTGCAGCTATCATTTAATCTTTTAGCATTGCGATCAGGTCTAAAAAGTTGAACTTTACCATCTTTTCTTCTATATGCTTTCATTCCTTCAAAACATTGCTGTCCATAATGAAGGGCTGTAGATGCTTCACTAATATTTAATTTATTATCTTCTACTAGCTGGCCTTCATCCCATTTTCCGTCTTTCCATCTAGATACATAGCGTAAATCTGTTTTTATGTATTCAAATGAAAGATTTTCCCAATCAATATTTACTTCCTTTTTCATCAAATTTCCTCCTCAGTAATAATATAAAGTTTAAACTTTCTTAAAGTATATTATAGAACTTTATCTGCTAGTTTACAAATAGAATTAAAGTAAATTTATATAAATTTCATCAAAAACTACTATATTGTTTCTTTTATTTTAAGTAATCAATGTAGATTTTAGATTTGTTATAGAATGAATGTCTAATAAAGGGTATATAAATTAAGATTT
>CAYLXY010000234.1:0-3657 GCA_964387405.1 uncultured Clostridiaceae bacterium | reverse complement strand
GAGTTCACAATTGATTAGATCAAGGTAATATATTTATAAAATGCACTAAAAAGTTGAGTTTGTCAAAAGTACAATTATGACAAACTCATGAAAAGCTATAGAACTATTAGTATTATAAGATTAAAGTGTGTTTTATATTTTATCTTTTTCTTATCATACTTTGGAGTTTGCCATAGTAGATAGAAAAATACATTTAAGTAAAACTGAAAGATAATATTTTTATATTTATGATGTCACTTCATTTATACTTGACGCTTTAAAAATATATTTATATGGAGTAATAATTATATCTTTACCACATGTGGCTTTCGTGTAGATGAAATGATAGTCTATATAGCTTTTCTTTGAAACTATTTGCTTCCACAGTCAGTTGTCTCTGGGGTAGTTCTATGTAGTCATACAACCGACTGTTCCAGATATCCTGTTATCTTTGGGGTCTTTGCTATCGCTCCTTCCACAAACAATTTTCTTTCTAGTGTTAGATATGTAACATAGTTTACAGAATTAGAAAGAATAGCAAGAAATCAGAATAAATGTTTATTATTCATCTGGTCCAAGTAAAGTTAAAGGCCTAAATCAGGCCATTTTTTGCTCAATATAACAATTTAAGAATAGGAAAACTTAAGGTTAAAAATTTAGAGATTGTATGTGGTATAATATGTATGAGATAAAAAGTATAAAATGGTCTTATAAGGAGGTAGTTTATGTACCTAATAGATGATATAAATAATAGAATTAGCAAGATAGATAAAAAGACCTTTTCAGAATTGAAATTTAGGGAGAGGGAACATTTACAGGAATGGTTAGCCAATGAACCTACATCCTTAGGGGAAGAGCTTTTAATAATTCAGAAAGAATTTGATGGATTTTCAGAAACTAGGGAAAGACTAGATTTACTAGCATTAGATCTTAAGGGTAACTTAGTTGTAATTGAAAATAAGTTAGATGATTCGGGTAGGGATGTAACATGGCAGGCACTAAAATATGTTTCGTATTGCTCAAGTTTATCAAAGGAAGAGATTAGACAAATATATCAAGAATATTTAAATAAAATTGGTGAAAGAAAAACAGCTGAAGAGATGTTAAGTGAATTTTATGGTGAAATAGAATATGATGAATTAGTTTTAAATAAAGGCCTAAGCCAAAGAATTATATTAGTTGCATCTAACTTTAGAAAAGAGGTTACATCTACTGTTATGTGGTTGATGAATTATAATATACGAATACAATGCTTTAAGGTAACCCCTTATAAATTAGGCAATCAAACCTTACTCAACATAGAGCAAATAATACCTATAAAGGATGCCGAAGAATATGTAATTAAAATGGCAGAAAAAACTCAATTAGATGAAAAAAATGAGAGTAAATTAGCAACAAGACATCAAGTTAGATTAAAATTTTGGAATAAGCTTTTATCAAGATTCAAAGAAAAATCTGATTTATTTAATAATATAAATCCTTCAAAGGATAACTGGTTAGGTACTGGAAATGGAATAAGTGCAGGTGCTTATAACTTTGTTGTTTCAAGAAATTATGCTAGAGTAGAGGTTTATTTTTCTAGGGTAGAAAAAGATGAAAATGAATTTATTTTTGATAAATTAAAGGAGAATAAGGAAAATATAGAAAAATTATTTGGTGAGGAATTAATATGGGAAAGACTAGATGGAAAAAAGGCAACCAGGATTAAATATCAATTAAATGGAGTTAATTTATATGATGAAAACGATTGGGATGAAATGATAGAGTTTCTTATAGATTCAATGATTAGCTTACACAAGGCTTTTGAAAAGGATATAAAAGTAGTAAGGGAAGAACTAGCTAACTTTATAAATTAGGATAAATTATTTGAAGTGCTAATCTTTCATGGATATGGGCTATAGGCTCTAAAACTAAGCTAGGTAAATACAAAATAATAATAGTTGGAGATCAAACAATTTTTAGATAATGATGGTCTTGTAAAAGCTACAGGTTATGATGGTATGATTAGTAGTAAAATATGGTATTAGATCTTAGTTTAGGGGGTGAATTATATGAAAACAAAAAGGTCTTTATTAATTATGTGTTTAATTATATGTCTTGGGTTAATTTTAGTATCGTGCACATCTAATAATGTAAGTTTGGAATTTTTAAATACACCAGAGGAAATGATATTACACAGTGATAATCAACTTGAAGTATTAAATGAAGTAGAAGATAGATTTGAGGCTATTGCTAAAGCTTATAGGGAAAAGTATGATGACTCTATAAAAATATCTGAAGAAGATATGAAAGAGGCTGAAAAAATTCAAAATGAATTATTGGACACTCTAAATTCAGGGATAAGAATCGAAAATAAAATTACTATCGAAGATATATTCAACCAGCTTAGAGAGCTTGAAGGTGAATATGTTGACTCATTTGAAAAAATTGTTATAGTTAGATTTGACTTAATTGAAGACCCAAAAACAGAATCAATCATTTCTTTAGACAATGTCTATCTTAGAAGATTAATTTTATTAGAAGACGGTAATATGATAATTCCTAAAGGAATAATGACTAAATCTGAAATGGGGCTTAGACCAACTGGTAAACTTGAATATATTAAAGTAAAGCTTCCTGAGGAATTAAAGTTTAAACTTGAAGAACTTGCTAAAGATTAAGTCGCATCATTTACAAAATATATATTATGGTTTCTTAATATGGTATAATTAAGATAATCATTAATCCTTTAAAAAAGGAAAGGAAGTGTTAAATATGAGTATTATTTCTAAACTTAATAAAGATTCAAGTATAAAGATACCAGAATATATTCTCAAGAAATCAGGGTTAAAACCAGGTGCGGAAATAATATGGCTATATGATGAACATGGGCAGATAATATTAATGGAAAAGCCAGATAGTTTTGCAAAAGCTTTAAGGGGATTAGGAAAAGAAGTTTGGGATAAAGTGGATGTTGAAGAATATGTCGAAAGAGAAAGACAGTCATGGGATTAATAGAAAGTGGTAAAACAATATTATTAGATACTAACTGTTTTATATACTATTTCGAAGATAACCCTAAGTATTCTGATAAGCTTGAAAAAATTTTTATAGATATTCAAAATGGTAAAAATGGAGGATTTATGTCAATAATATCTTTCATGGAGATATTAGTAAAACCTAAAAAAGATAATAATGTTTTTATTGAAAATAGATATAAATTAATGCTAACCAACTATCCTAATCTTTCAATTATCGATATGGAGTATAACATAGCAGACATAGCTTCAAGGCTGAGAGCTAATTATAAGATTAAAACGCCAGATGCAATCATTATAGCTACAGGTATAGCAATGAATGTTGATTATATTATTACAAATGACATAAGGTTAAAGAACATATGTAATAATGAGGGTCTAGAAATAAAAATCATAGAAGATATTGAATAAAGATAGTTATATTGTAAGAACACATAATTTATCAATAAAGAAGAAACCACTTGGAAATAATTCAAGTGGTTTTAAATATTTATTATCAAATACATCCTGTTTATTTTGCCAGTAGAACTTATACGGTGAACCTTATCATGGATTGGGAATGTATGGTATAATATGTAATAGACATTCGTAGAAAAATGCTAAGCATGTCAAAGGGACGTTTCGTTTGTCATCAAACGAAAAAATGTTATATTCAAAAAGG
>CAYLXY010000233.1:0-3681 GCA_964387405.1 uncultured Clostridiaceae bacterium | reverse complement strand
AAAATTTTCTAAAAATAAAGAGGGTTTTCAGAAAACATATAGAATCTTTAATTTAACAATCTAAAAATCAATTGCATAAATAGCGAGGAGGAAAAACATGAAAATATATGAAGCAGAACACATCAGAAATATTGCTTTTTTAGGCCATGGAGGTTCTGGTAAAACAACATTAACAGAGGCGATTTTATATTCTGACAATTTAATTAACCGTATGGGCAAAATTGAAGATGGAAATACGGTTTCAGACTTCGATAAAGAAGAAGCCTCTAGAGGTATATCAATTAGTACATCTGTAGTTCCTGTAGAATGGCACAATCATAAAATTAATATTTTGGATACACCAGGATACTTTGATTTTATAGGTGAAGTGCAAAGTGCTATAAAGGCTGCTGGTGGAGTAGTTATTTTAGTAGATGCTTCAAGTGGCATAGAAGTTGGTACAGAAAAATCATGGAACCTTATTGCAGATAGTAAAAAACCTACTTTTATATTTATCAATAAAATGGATCGTGAAAATGCGGATTTTGACAAAGTATTAGGTGATTTAAGAGAAAAATTTGGTAATAAAATTGCACCTTTTCAAATTCCACTTGGTAAAAATGAAAATTTTATAGGTAATATAAACGTTGCAAAAATGATTGCTAGAGAATATAACGGAAAAGACTGTGTTGAAAAACCTATTCCTGATGATTTAATGGATCAAGTAAATTCAATTCGCGAACTATTATTAGAGTCTGTTGCTGAAAGTGATGAAGTTTTATTAGAAAAATATTTTGCTGGAGAATCCTTTACAGAAAAAGAGATTCAAGAAGGATTGAGAAAAGGTGTTATAGCTGGAGATATAGTCCCAGTTTTATGCGGCTCCTCTATAAAAAATATAGGTACTCACACTTTACTAGATATGTTAGTAGACTTATCCCCATCACCTATGGATATGTCCGCAAAGAAAGGTATTAATCCACATAATAAAGAAGAAATCCTTGAAAGAACTTTAAAACCTGATGAACCTTTTTCAGCTCAAGTATTTAAAACAATCGTAGACCCTTATGTAGGTAAAATTTCTCTTCTAAAGGTTATATCTGGCAGTCTAAAGCCAGATACTGAAGTATTAAATGCAAATAAAGATGAAAAAGAAAAAATAGCTTCTTTATTTCTATTAAGAGGTAAATCTCAAATAGATATTAAAGAGTCTCATGCAGGGGATATTGTGGCTGTTGCTAAACTTCAACATACTAACACTGGAGATACTCTTTGCAGTGTAAACCATCCTATTTTGTATAGTAATATAGATTTTGTAAAGCCTCAACTTGCTCTATCTATAGAGCCAAA
The DNA here is from genome assembly GCA_964387405.1 of uncultured Clostridiaceae bacterium. Lineage (GTDB taxonomy): Bacteria > Bacillota > Clostridia > Peptostreptococcales > Natronincolaceae > JAAZJW01. The sequence goes on along the minus strand of CAYLXY010000233.1, from coordinate 2,352 downwards.
AGCAAAGGGAGATGAAGAGAAAATTAGTTCTGGTCTTCAGCGCCTAGCAGAAGAAGATCCTTCTTTTTATTTTGAAAGAAGCTCTGAAACAAAACAAACCCTAATATACGGACAAGGGGAACTTCATATCAATATAATTACAAGTAAATTAAAAAATAAATTTGGTGTTGATGTAGAACTCAAGGATCCTATGGTTCCTTATCGTGAAACTATTAAAGGTAAGTCAGATGTTCAAGGAAAACACAGAAAACAATCTGGTGGCCATGGACAATACGGAGATGTTAAAATTCGTTTTGAGCCTGCTACAAGTGATTTTGAATTTGAAGAAGAAATATTTGGTGGTTCGGTTCCAAAATCTTACATTCCAGCAGTAGAAAAAGGAATAAGAGAATCTTTAGAATCCGGTGTTCTTGCAGGATATCCTGTAGTTAATCTTAAGGCTATACTTTATGATGGATCCTATCATGATGTCGATTCTTCAGAGATGGCTTTTAAAATTGCTGCTTCAATAGCATTTAAAAAAGGTATCGAAGCTGCACAGCCGGTCTTATTAGAACCTATTGTAAAAGTAGATGTAATAGTACCCGAAGCATATATGGGAGATGTAATGGGTGATTTAAACAAACGTAGAGGTAGAATTTTAGGTATGGAGCCTCAATCTAATGGAAAACAATTAATAGTTGCCGAAGCCCCTCAATCTGAAATGTTTAAATATGCTACTGATTTAAGGTCAATGACTCAAGCAAGAGGTAGCTTCTCAATGGAATTCTCTAGGTACGAAGAAGTACCTTCAATTATAAGTGATAAAGTAATAGAACTTGCTAAAGCTGCTAAATAATAAAAACAAAAGCATGTGCAAATTGCACATGCTTTTGTTTTTTAGTTTGATTAGTTTTAGTTTAAAAAGTTCAAGTTCTAAACAAAATTAGAATTAAACACAATATAAAATTTGTAAACTAAGTAAACAAGTTTTATTTTATCTTATAGGACAAATTCCATTTTCACAACCATCATCCCCAATATCTAAATCCATTTCTTGTTTTTCATACTTACTAATTAACGACGGAATAAAAGGTTTCATCTCACTTTGTCTCCTATTGTATTCTTCTTGATCAATCGCTTCATATGGCAGGAGTTGGTAAAAATTGTCTTCTAAAGATAAAAATGAAAGTGCAACTACATCATCCCAATTTTCCCATATCCATTCTTCTACTTCCTTCCATTCATGCTCTCTTACATGGATAGTTATGGAGCAATTATGATCCACATAATTTTCCATAAACAACTTATAATTTTCTAGTTGTTCTATTGCAGAAACGTCATATTTTGTCCTTCCTTCAGGTGCTTTTACTGGAAATTCTACTACTTTTGTAGCACATGTATCCCAGTCCTGCCCTACTTCTGGATAAACTGGATAGCCTAACTCCTCGCATACCTTTACCAATGGATCATGGGAGCTAATTCTTACCCTCCTTATATAGTAGGGGGAGTGTGAGTAATGAACACCACTAGATACAGTAGGTAGCTGGCTTAATGTTCCTTCTGGTTTTACAGTAGTCACTAATAATGGTTCACCTTGTCCAATTTCTTTAGCATATAAATCTACCTCTTCCCGGGCTACTTTTCTTAACCTACTTAATACAGTGGCTTCTTCTTCTTTAGTCATATTAGTAGCATTCACCATATCTTGCCAGCCAGTTATAGAACATCCAACTAGTTTATCTCTTTGTTGTACCCTATCCCAATTATGTAATTCAAGTTCTACACAGGTCATTCTATATCCAGCTCTAACAGACATTTTTTGAGCCTTCAATAAACTATTTATATCTAAATTTCCATCTTCTTTTACAAAGGCTAAAGCATTAATAGTTGTCAAGTTACATAAACCTTGAGAATCTAATAAAATTTCACCACAAGGATTTACCCCCTCCATATTAGGTCTACGCTTTGATGCAGCTTCAGCATTAACCCAACCCGGCTCTCCAGAGTAACGCATTTGTTGTATTTGCCAATGTAATTTTTCACGACTTGGTTTTTGTGAATAATAAATTGAATTATTACTCATTTGTCGGTGTACTATGCTTTGATCAACTATCCATTGACCATCTATTTGATTATATAAATTCGATTTAGCTTCTATACACTCTTTATCATCAGCATCTATTAGAATCATTTCTGCTGTACGCCTAACTCCTCCTACAACAACATTTTCGCCAATAATATTAGCAATGTCTAAACAATCAATAGGTCTCAATTTTATTTTTTCAAAACTATTTAATGTTTTATTGTTTTTAATTACTCTATCTATTTTATAAAACATATTTTTTAAACTTGAATGTCCACTGGCTGTTC
>CAYLXY010000232.1:0-3685 GCA_964387405.1 uncultured Clostridiaceae bacterium | reverse complement strand
TATCCCTATTCGTTATTTTGTTTATATATGATTTAATGTTTATAAGTATATAATAACACTATATAAAGAGTATGTCAATAGTTTTATTGAAATAAAAAAAGACTATCAATTAAATCAATAATTAATAGCCCATACTTTACCCTTGCTAACCCTTATTAAATGGCTTGTAGGCCATTCTGTGGCGTCATTTTTCTTGACTTTCCAGGTACTTTATTATATTGTCTTTAAACTCATAAAATAGGTAAAATGTTTGTCTTGCTAAATCTTCATAGTCGGCTTTACTTAGTTTTTCATCATTCCCTAAATTAAATATGTAGCTTTGTGTTTCATGCTGATATATTTCTAAAAACTCTTTTAATTTTGCGTCTAATTCTTTTATATCCATTTTTATTAACTCCTTTCCAACTTAGCATAGATTTTTAAATCATTTTTATAACCTTCATAATCATCTATTCTCGTGATCTCATATTTCTTACCCCTATATTCTATTTTCATGTATGTTTTAATATCATCACGCCAATTTATAAAAAATACTACTTCGGCTAATATTTCTGATGTATGCAGCAAATTTTGTTCTTTAGCTGATGTATGTTTATAGTAGGCCCATATATTACTACCACCTGGAATAGGTGCGTCTCTATAGCTTGTTTCTCCTAATTTGTTCTCATATAGTTCCCTACCTATAATTGTAATCTTTTTATCTTTTAGCATTTATAACGCCCTCCTAAATTCTTCATAGTGATCCAATAAGCCTACATAACTATTAAGCATTGACGCCGTGCCGTCTATCTTCATTTTAGGGCTTTGGTCTTTTATTGGTACTATATTACCGTTTCTATCTGTAATTATCCCTGTATTAGTTAAGCACCATTTAAGTATTGGATTATTATTATAGTTTATTTTCTTAGCTTGGAGATCTGCCCCCATTTCTTGCATAGGTAAAGATAAAGTTTTAGCCCCTTGAATACATTTCTCCATAATAAAACCGTGTGCTTCCATTTCCTCAACCCAATAATTAGCACTCCATGCGTCATAATAAACCCATAAAGGCGTTATACTGTAGTCGTTAAGCATTTCTAAAAACCAATCTGTAATATCTGTATAACTAATGGTGTTACCCTGGCATAACCTTAATAATCCTTGTTCTAACCATTTATCATAAGGTATTTTATCCCTTTCAACTCTTTCATTTAATTTATCTGACGGTAACCAATACATTTGATGTATATATCTTTTTTCAGTTTCCGGATCCATTAATAATAAAGTCCCACAAGTTAAATCTCCTGTCTTGGATAAGTCGGCCCCACCTATAGCATACGCTCCCCTAAAATCATCTATATTAAAAGTTTCTTCATTGTTTATATCCTGGAATGTTAACCACGCACTATGTGCCGTGGATCTAATATTAAAGTCTTTGGTTAAAAGCCCGGATAAATCAACAGGGTTATTTTTAGCCCTTTGCACTTTATTTTCTAAATCATCAAGCTTTTTAATTGTTCCTAGTGCCGGATTAGCTTTCTGCCATTTCTTTGGATCCTTCCATTCATCTTTATTATCTAATTCATAAAGTAAAGGTAAAAAAGTATTATCTTCTATAATTCCGTCTACTATCTTAGTAGCATAATCATACATATCATCATAAATACTTTCCCTTACTGTTCCGGCCGTTGTTATCATAACCATTAAGGGCTGACGCCTTGCACTCTGGGACTGCTGCATAACTTCATATAGGTTACGGTCTTTTATACCGTGTAACTCGTCCATAATTACCAAATGAGCGTTTAAGCCGTCTAATGTATCTGAATTTTTACCTAATGCTTGAAATCTTGAAAGAGTAGCTTCAAAGAATAAATCGGCCTTTCTCTTTCTCATATGCTTACTTAAATGTTCACTTTGTTTTATCATATTATGGGTTTCATCAAATATTAAATTGGCCTGGTCTTTTTTAGTTGCTACACTAAATATATCGGCTCCACCTTCTCCGTCTGCCATTAACATATATAAGGCTATACCGGATAATAAGGTTGATTTACCATTTTTCCTGGCTACTAAAAACATACTTTCTCTATACTGTCTTAATCCTGTATCTTTATCTATAAATCCAAATAAGGCTTGGATATAGGCCTTTTGAAATAACTCTAGTAATACAGGTTTACCGGCCCATTCTCCCTTACTATGTTTACAAAACTTTTCTATAAATTCTATTGGCCTGTTTGCTTTTTCAATATCAAAGATATATTGCCCTGGCTCGTCCATAGCTTGTATAAGCTTCTTATACTGCTTCTTAATCCTCTTAGATACAATTACCTTGCCTTCTTCTATTGCGTCCCAATACGCCTTGATATAGTTCATTTAATCGGCCTGTCTTATAAAGTCTAGTAACGGATCTATTGAAGGGGCAAATTCAGTTGGTGGTAATAGATCTATTAATTGTTTAAATAATAAATTATATCTTTGTACTGTGGTATTATATCCTTTTAGTGCCGGGTGCTGAATTAATAATTTTTGGCTTCCTTGCTCCATAAAAGTTACGGCTCCGTCTTTTTCCACCTGTCCCCTTAGATCCTGTAATGTGTTTTGCATAAATACCAATTCTTTATATAGTGATTGGGCTATAGGTAATCTATCCTCTGGAATAGCTTTTACTAATACTTCAAGCTTTTTCATTTCTTTAGATTTATTTATCTTTTTCAAAATATCACTTCCTTTTAATGTTTACATTGTTTACCAATATTACCACTATTACAGATATTACCCCACCCCTTATATAAAAGTTAGTTTAGAGGATAAATGATGTGGGCATGTGGTGTTCAGGCTTTCTCTTTATAAAATGTTTTAGGGGGCTTGTATTAGGTTGCCGTTCATATCAAAGGCTAGTCCCTCTGCTATAGTCTGGTTGTTACCATGTACCTTGTTATGACATTCAATACATAAACTTTGCAAGTTCTCCCAACTTAAAGTAATGTTTGGATCATGTATATTACTTGGTGTTATGTGTACCACATGATGACATATAACGCCTATACCTTTACAGTTCTCACATACATAGTTAACACTTTGCATATAACCTTCTCTACACTTTCGCCATGCTTTACTATTATAAAAGCTTTCTGCATAATCTTTTGCCATTTACTTTACACTTCTTCCCAATGCTGACAATGCACCTAATAGATTGTCTATAGTTCTTTTAAGCTGCACCGTGTCCTTGTCTTGTGGGTTGTACCATAGCTTTAATATAAACCCTGCCGTTGCTTCGGCTAATGGATTGATAGGCTCTGTGTCCCACCTGTGGCCTGTGGTTGTTTCCAGGTAGTCTGGTATGGCTATTAGTAATGGTAGTATAATAATATCGTTGTCTGGCCCGTCTATCCTTAATATCTCCCTGGCTTCTTCTATACTCATAATCATTTAATATCAACTCCTATATAGTAATATAAGGGTATCGGCTAAACTAATAACCAATACCCTTAACTTAATGTTAACTATGCAGCTGCTTCTGTTAGCTTTATAAATGCTTCTTCTACTAATGGTTTAGTGTCGGCTATGGCTAATGCTCTATAGTCTATTAGGCCGCTTTTAAAGCTGCTTTCCCTTGATACTTCGATTAATATACCTTCTGGTATGTTATAGCCTAGATATTCAAAGTTACCTAGTATAATTTCACCGTCTGCCATATTATCATCAA
>CAYLXY010000231.1:0-3693 GCA_964387405.1 uncultured Clostridiaceae bacterium | reverse complement strand
TTATTATTACAAAAACTGAAAGTGTAGATAGTACAAATACTAGGGCATAGGCAGAACCTAGTGAACGATCTCCTTTTGCTATAAACGGTACCATAAGTATACTAATTGTTTTTACTTTTCCTCCACCAATTAATAAAGTTAAGAAATACTGACTAAATGAGGCGATATAAGCCATACTAATACTTGTCAGTATTCCTGGTGTAAGTAGTGGTAATGTAATATATATAAATGATTCTAAAGGGGATGCTCCTAATACGTAAGCTTGCAGCTCCATTTCTTCTCCTATAGATTCTGTTAAATCCTTCATAATATTTATGGAATAAGGAAGGGTATATATCAAATGAACTATGATCACTCCTAATATGGTATCAGAGAGTGACATCCTTATAAATACTACATGTATGCCCATAGCAAATACAGTTCCAGGTACTAGAATTGGTGCAATGCTTAAAAGATTTATTAAACTCTTTCCTACAAAATCGTATAAAGTTAATGCTCTGGCAGTCATTGTACCTATTATAGCCGATAAAATTGCTACAGATAAGGATAATAATATACTTGAAAATAGAGTTTGAAAGACTTTTGTATAAGGTGCAAATACCTCCTTAATAGGCCTAAGTGAATAAGTTACTGGTAGCATATTTGGCCAAGGCCATCTACTGGTAAAAGTCCAAAGTAGAAGTATTATCATAGGTGCCAGTATTGTAAATAAAACAAGATATAAGAAAAGCTTAAGTAGTTTATTTGAATTAATATCTTTCATGGACATCACCTTTTATTTTTCTTCTTCTAGTTATTAAATAATATAGTCCCGCCATTGTCCAGGTTATTATTAGTATCAATCCATTCATAGCCATAGCATAAGGTCTATGGCGCAGGTCAGGATGAATATATTCAATATGAGCTTGCACAGGTAAGGCCTTTGGTACAGTTGCTCCCAATAAAAATGGCAAATCATAAGCTCCAAAGGAAAACATTAAAATGATCAAGAAAGCTTTTCTTATAGCAGGCATACTTAGAGGTAAAGTTATATAAAAGAAAGTCTTTAATTTAGATGCACCTAAGTTTTCTGAAGCTTCTCCTAAAGTCTTATTTACACTAGACATTAGAGCTAAGCTAAAGTAAGCAACAAAGGGTACTTCTTTCCACATATAGCCTAAGATAATACCAAAGTTATTTTTTGTATATAATAGTAATGGAAAATCTCCTTGTGCATTTATTAACCCTAAATTATAAAAAAGCCTAGCAAGTAAACCATTTTGAGAGAGTATGCTTATTGAAAACAAGGCTACTATAGTATGGGGTATCAGTATAGCTAGTTTAATTACTTGAAGCACCCTGCCTTCAGTATGTCCTGTATATACAAGTGCAGCTGTAAGCAAGGTGCCTAAAATCACCGCTGATACTGATGATATAATGGATATTTGCAAACTTACCTTTAAGGAATCAAGGAATGTAGGACTATTAAGTATTTCAATATAATAGTCTAAAGTTATATTAGTAAGATTAAAAGCTGGAATATATCCAAAGCTTTGAACTATTCCATTTACAACTCCAAATATAAAAAGAACACCCAATAATACTATGGGCATTATAAGTATATAGGGTGTTTTTTTATTCATAATATTTCACTCCTAACAATTAAAAAACTACTACTGTTATTTACCAACTATTTCTTCTAACCAAATCTCTTCCACTAGAGGAACAATATTAGCTGGCATTTCTGGTAAACGCTTACTAAGAAGTTCATCTTGTGATAGAACTCCCTTTCCTATATTCACATTGTCAAATCTAGCTTTTTCTTCATCATTTAATTTGTCATAAGAAACTACTGGTAATGATCTTAACTCTTCAAATTGAGTAGCTTGCAACTCAGCTGAAATAATTTCGTTAATTGCTACCATAGCAGCAGCCTTATTTGGTGAGTTATTAGCTATAGCCATATAATTAGTATTTCCTACTGTACCTTTGTCAAATAGAAAAGTTTGTACAGTATCATTATATATTCCTTTGTCAATACCTACAGCTGCTGAGTAAGGGCCATAACTCATAGTCATTACTAATTCACCATCTTTAAACATATTATCAACTTCTCCTGAAGTTGCAGGGAAAGTTTTTCCTTGGTTCCATAAGTATTTATTCAGTTCTCTTAAATACTCTAATGCAGGTTCTATTGCTTCTTTAACTACTTCTTTATCTGCTTCCATATCTAAGAATTGCTCATGTCCAACTATATCATATATTAACGTTCTTACAAAGGCACTTCCTGTAAAATCAGGTAATGCAGGATAAGTTATTCTGCCTTCATATTTTTTAGCATACTTCATGAATTCTTCTACATTTTTTGGAGTTTCTTCAGTAATAGCACTATCATTAATAAATACCATTTGTGCCTTCCCATAGGGCACCTCATAGCCTTCTATAGGGAATCCAAAGTCATACTTAACTTCTAGTTCATCCTCATCTATATACTTCTTAAAGTTAGGTAGCTGTTCTGCGAAAGGTCCAAACAATAAATCATTCTCTTTTGCTGAGTAAAAGTTTTCTCCATTTATCCATATCATATCAATAGTTCCTTCTTTTAAACCAGCTTGTTTTTCGCCTGCTAACTTAGCTAATATATTGTCGATATCCATTCCAACAACTTCTAAGGTGATATCATATTTCTTTTTTAGCACTGGAGCAACAGTTTGGTTTAACCATCTATTTCTATCTTCGTCTCCACCCCAGCCATAAAAGCTAACAGTAGACCCCTTAGCGTCTTCAAGTATCTTATCGAAATCTGCATTTGGGTCAAATTCTTCAGATGCTATATTTTCCCCATTATTTTTAGGGATGTCAGCTGTGTTTTTTTTTCTACTGCAGCCTGTAATTAAAAATAAGGCCATAACAATTACTAGTAATAATGATGCTAATCTTTTTAAATTCATTTTTCTATTTTCCTCCTCTAGTATAAAACTTCAATGATACCTTTTTTGGTAATTAATAAAGTTAAATTCTTTTTTATAAGCCCCCTTTTCTATATTAAATATATTATCATACCAGCGTGATTAAATAATATCATTATAGTAGTTTTATTAGAAATAGATAAAACTTATAGATAAAGCCTTAATTATTAAATAAGCAAATAGTATAATTGTTAAAACAAGATAAAGATTTTGTGGAATTGTTGTTAAGAAATTTATTGTAGGTAATATTACAAACATAGTATATGGGGGTACTATAGAATGATTAATGAATTACAAAATTATTTAAAAAGGAATTTGTATTTGAGGAAATATCTACCCCTTGATTATTATCATATAATTTTGAAAGCAAATAATAAGCTTACTATTGAGGCTGAAGGAGACAAATCCATACTAGTATTTTTATTATTTGGGGATGCTAAAGTAGCAGATGATATTGACATATTATATCCATAGAAGTATAATCAGTTTAGTAAACTACTATATTAGTAATTTACTAAACTACTAAATTCAATTGGGGGTAAAAATATGAAAATACCAACTACTTTAAAACATAAACCAGTTATAGTATCCGAGGATTATGAAAATATTGATGGAAGATATGCCTATAATACGGATACAAAAGGTCTGTCCTTGGGATTGGCACAGTGGAATGATCGTGGAAAGGTAGACGTGTCTGCTAAAGTATGGAGGCATACAGGAGGTAAGTGGTCTAGACAGTCTGAGG